>JAISYX010000080.1 GCA_031269595.1 Oscillospiraceae bacterium | reverse complement strand
GCAGAGCCGCTGCTCTGCCCCGTTTAAGGAGTGCAGAGGGAATCGGAATCCCTCTGCTCGTTTCTTTGCTTACTTTCTGGGCGAAACCAGAAAGTAAGTGCCCGTGCGGCATGAGCACAGGCTATGATAATAATCTTGCTATACATTAATACAAAAGATTTAAGACGAGGTCTTAAACTCCAAGCGCATTAACCACATGCGCCGCTATGCGTATTCTAAGGGCGTTTAGTCCGTCTTTGTTGAAAATGGAGCCAAAGCCCTCTTCAAAATCCCCCGTGTTAAGGTAAATGCCTATCCCCGTTACAAACCAGCGGATATAGCCTGTGTCAGGCTCAAGCAGAGCCTCAGTTAATATGCCACAAATCTTTTTGCCGTTTAAAATAATGTCGTTGCTTTTATTGGCAACGGCATTTTTGTTGCAGATATTAAGCACAGCCTCACAAACAGCCTGTGCGGCTATAGAGGAGGCCTCCTCCGCATTAAAGCCCGCTTGCTCGGGGCGCAGAACAAAGCTTAAATACACCCCCGACTGGGTGGGCGAATAAAAATCTATGCCCTTGTGTCCCCTGCCCTTGCTTTGCCTATCCGCCAGAACTACCGTGCCGTGGGGCGCACCCTTTAAGGCTAGCTCTATTGCTATGTCGTTGGTGGATTCCACCTCGTTAAATACTATTATGTTATCTTTATTTACACCTGCTTCAAGATAGGGTGCAAGGCTTTGCAGCGTTAAGATGTTGGCGTTTTCGCCCAGAGAATAGCCCTTATTTGTGGCTGCCTCTATAGGATAGCCCTCTTTTTTAAGCTCGTTTACGGCCTTCCACACGGCGTTGCGTGAGACCCCCAAAAGAGCCGCCAGCTTTTCCCCCGAAAGGCTCTTGCTTCGGTTTAGCTCCAGCTGTTCAAGCACACGCAGCCTGGTGTTCAATTTTTCTGCTGCCACGGTAGCTCCCTCATTTCTGAAAAGCTTGTTATATACAAATGGGCGGCGGTTTTAATTTCTGACGCAATGTGCGCAGAGGCATAGTCCTCCACGGCAACCGTGTAAAACCCCGCATTGGCGGCCGATTGAATGCCGTGAATTAAATCCTCATAAACAACGCAGCTGCATGGCTCAACGCCCAACCGCTCTGCCGCCAGCAGATAGACATCGGGGAAGCTCTTGCTCCTGCCCGCCTCGTGGGTAAAGGTGTGGGCGTCAAAAAGCCCATAAATGCCGTTGTTCCGCAGCACAGGCTCGTATAGCTCCGGCAGGATAGAGGTGGCTGTTGCCAGCTTGATTCCCGCCGCCTTTAAGGCCTCAAGATGCTCCCTTGCGCCTGCTTTTAGCTTTACCTTGCTGCTGTATTTATCTAAAGACATGGCCGTCCACTCGGCAATTATGCTGTCTTCATCCTCGTCAAGGTCAAATTGCTCTATAGTGTAACGGGCTGTCTCCCTAAAAGAGAAGCTCGCCACAGATGCGGTGTAGTGCCTAGGCACAGCTATGCCCCTTTTGCGCAGGAACTGGGTGTCAACCTCGCTCCAGACATGCATAGAATCCAGCAGAGTGCCGTCTAAATCAAAAATTGCACCTTTAATTTTAAGGCTTTGCACTGCCCTTCCTCCTTTTTTTGTGCCTTGGAAGGTTCACAAAGCGGTTGATAGCAAAGGATATAAATATGCCCACGGCAGTTTCAACTATCCTGCCTATGGCATAGGCAAATTCGCCGTTTACAACGCCGCTGTTGCGGCCTATTATAATTGCACAGAGCACAACCCCCGCAAGCGCACAGGCGTCAGGCTGGCGGATAAGCAGGCAGACATATATGCATATAATCACGCCCAGAGTAAGAATCAATGCGGTTAGCGCACCATTTAAAATAAAATCATTGAGATACATAAGCAAAATGCCGAACGCACCGCCTATAGCTGTGCCTATAATGCGGGAGATACCCAGCTTTAAAGAGGCCTCAGGGCTGCCCTGCATACAAATAAGAGCCGCCACGCAGGCATAAAAAGGGGCAGGAAGCCCCAAAATTTCATAGAGTAAAAGACAAAGCCCTACAGCAAGTGCAGATTTAATTGTGCGCATACCTATCCCAGGGATTTTGGTTTGATTAGATTGCTTAGGTTTGTTCATTGATGTGAAGAATTCCTCCTACTAGATACTAGAGGCCAGAGGCTAGAAGCTAGAGTTTGCCTAGTCATAGCTCAACCGTCCTACTTTTTAAATTAAAATTTGCGTTGCAAATCACCATTAATTACGAATTAAAAAAACTTTCAACTTTCAATTCTCAACTATCAATTGTTTTTCCCCACATCCGGCATTTTTACAAAGTCGGAGTAGGAGATGTTTTTTAAATTCTGCCTTGATGTCCGCACTCTGGAGATAAAGGCATTAAGAGTATCATCTGTTTGGGCAAATATATCCTCGGCATACTTTTTTGCACTAAGGAATATCTCACGGGCTTTTGCATTTGCATTGGCGAGTATCTCATCGCTCTTGCGCCTTGCCTGCACCACCAGAGTATCGCTGTCTACAATATGTCTGGCCTTTGCCTCTGCCTTGCGCAAAACCTCACGCTTTTCATTTTCAGCGTCTCTTAATATCCTGTCCTTTTCCACAAGCAGCTCCCTTGCTGCTGCAAGCTCTTGGGGCAGATTGTTTTGCAGCTCCTGCACAATCTCCAGTGCCTGGTCGGCGTTGACTAAAACCTTCCCGCCGCTAAGTGGGAGCTGTGCGCTGTTGGCGATAAGCTCCTCCAGTTCTTCTAAAAGCTCCTTGCATTTATCAATAGATCTCATTAAAATTCCACACCTTTTCCTATTAATCTTTTTTTAATCTCTTCTCTTATAATATCAGGCACTAAGCCCGATATATCCCCGCCAAAATATGCTATTTGCTTAACCACACTTGAGGAGAGAAACATATTCTCACCCCTAGTTGTGAGAAATACCGTTTCAATATCCGGCGCAAGCTTTTTGTTGGCCAGAGCCATCTGGAACTCATATTCAAAGTCTGAGACCGCCCGCAAGCCCTTTACTATAGCCGTTGCGCCGTACTTTTTGGCGTTTTCAACCAAAAGGCCGTCAAGACCAACCACCTCTACATTTGTAATATTAAGGCCGGAAATCACCCTGCCAAGCAGCTCTATGCGCTCTTCCACTGTAAAGGAGGTGGATTTAACGGGGTTTTTCATAACCGCCACAAACACCTTATCAAAGAGGTGGGAGGCTCTGGTAATTATATCCACGTGCCCTAGAGTTACAGGGTCAAAGCTGCCCGGACACACCGCTGTTTTTTGGCTCAATTATATCACATCCTTATGCCTGTAAATTGTAACGGATATTTTGCCGTAACGCTTTACTGAGGCCTTTTTAAGCTCGCCGAATTCCTCGGGAAGCTCCTCGTTAGAGCTTGTCTCACACACTGCCGCACCGCCCTTGTTAAGCAGCTTTTCAATCAACGGCATTGCTACAGGGATAAAGCCCTTGCTGTAGGGAGGGTCTAAGAAGACTATGTCAAACCTCTCGCCGCAGCTGCTTAAATAGCTGCGAAAGTCGCTTGCAACCACTGTTGCAGAGCCACCTAGGCCTGTTGTCTCTAAATTATCTTTAACCACCTTAAGTGATTTTGCGGAGGAATCCACAAACACCACACGCTTGGCCTCACGGCTTAGTGCCTCTATTCCCATTTGGCCTGAGCCTGCGAACAAATCCAGCACCGTGCGGCCCTCTATTTCAAATTGCAGTATGCTAAATACCGCTTCTTTAACCTTTTCGGTTGTTGGGCGTATGTCCTCGCCCTCAAGGGTGCGAAGCCGCCTGCCTCTGGCGAGGCCTGTTATTACTCTCATAAAACTCCTCTTTATTAATTGAAAATTGAAAGTTGAAAGTTGAAAATTAAGGTGAATTTGCTGCGCAAATTTAAATAAAAGGTTCGTATGGGCAATTTCAGCTTCCAATGACGTAGAAGGTAACCAACATCATAATAAATCCTAGTATGTTGATTAACATACACAGAGAGGCCACGGCTGCATCTGCTATGCCCAAAATAAGGCCTACCATGGCTGCTTTTGGTGGCGTATTCCCTTGTGAAACAGCTTTGATTTGCTTAGCTGTTTTTATGCTCTTAATGCCAAATACAAGTGCCGCAGGGAATGCGGTAACCGCAAGGATTAGTGAAATGATTGAGGAAATATCATTCCACAGGTGGGCATTGCCGCCAAACAAGGCAAAAAATGTAAGCACAATTGCAGGGATTGCCTCTAAAAACAGTGATGCACCTATGATAATAAGTCCTGTTATACCAAGCTTTTTTGAGCGTTTTGCAAGCAGTTCATAGTTTTCCATGGCAAACTCCTTTTTTAAATTCGTAATTAATGGTGAATTTGCTGCGCAAATTTAATTGAAAGGTTCGTATGGGCAATTTCAGCTTCCAATGACGTAGAAGGTAACCCACATTATAATAAGTCCGAGTATGTGAATTAACATGCCGATAGAGGCGAGGGCTACATCTGCTATGCCAAAGCCTAGGCCTGCCGCCGCCGCTTTGTGCCTTGTGTTCCCTTGTGAAGCAGTTTGGCTTTTCTTTGCTGTTTTTATGCTTATAATACCCAATACAAGTGCCGCTGGGAATGCCGTGACTAAAAGAATCAGCAAAACTGTTGAGGAGAAGTCATGCCAAAATCGAGCATTGTTGCCAAACCACGCCGAAGCTGCCATCAAAAATGACGTTATCATCTCTAAAAACAACGCTGAAAACAGGATAACAAATCCTATAATACCAAGCTTTTTTGAGCGTTTTGCAAGCAGTTCATAGTTTTCCATGGCAGACTCCTTTTTTTAAGTTGAAAGTTGAAAATTAATGTGAATTTGCTGCGCAAATTAAAATATTTGTCATGCCATGGGCATTAGAACCCATATCATAAAGGCAATCGTTGCGTTCATTATAAGTGCACCTATTGCAATTGCTAAAGCTCCCAGCCCACAGCCAAAGCCCATTGACGCAGACCCAAGCTTTTTTCCGTCAGGTGCAAGCAGTTGGCTGTTACCGGCCATGCCTATACTCATAAAAGCAAATATAATTCCCGGAGGAATAACCGTGGTTGTAATCAGCATAGTGCAAACCAATAAAATCTCATCACTCGTACGCATGCTTGCGCCGACTAATTCGGTTATAATCTGTACCAAAAACATAGCAAGTGTCTCTATAGCCACTGCACCAAGGAGGACGCCAAGAGCCGCATATCCAAATTTTTCAGAGCGTTTTGCAAGCAGCTCGTAATCTTCCATGGCAGACTCCTTTTTTAAGTTGAATCTAATCAACAATCAATAAAACAGTAGCTACAGCCCAAAGTATTGTAATAACCACTGCCAGTACAGCGGTAAGAATCGAAAGGCTAAGCCCAATTCCTGCCTTTACATTTGTTTTAATCTTAAGTGATTTTGCGCTAAAAATCAAGCCCAATGCGGGTAAGATAAAATTAAGCAGGGGAATGACCAGCGGGAGCAGCGAGCATATGCTAATAACAAGTGCTTTATTTTGGTCTTTAACAATGTCAGGTGCAGTGACTGCGGCATATCTTGTGGCTGCGGGCGGTGCGGGCATAACGGGAGCTACATTATATTGGGGCAAATCCACCGCTGCGCCCATTATAACAGGCTGAGCCGCTTGCTGTGCCTGCTGAGCTTGTACAGCCGCTCCTGCCTGCGCCAGCTGATAGATAAGGCCCTCCACCTTGTTTTTTAGGGCAAGCTTCATTCCCCAGCCCCAAAAGCCTGTAAGGCCATGCTCGCCTACAAAAACCCCCGGGAGCAAGGCCGTGGCTATCCATGCTTGCAGCCTTATAAAGCCGCCCTGATAATCCACCCTTATAAACTGCGGGGCAACAAGCCAGCCCTCTCCGTTCTGCCAGACCCTTTCACCCTTGCGCTCGGTGTAGTTAAAGCCCTGGCTGCTCAGGTAAGTGCCTACAAGCTGAAAGGCCTGTTCCTGTGTTAGATTTGTTGGTATGTCTATTATATATCTTGACATTTAAACGCTCCCATATTTTGATTACATTATTATATCACAAATTTTAAAATTTTACAAGCAAAAACTTGTATTTCCCCCTAAAATATGTTATTATAACCATATGTATATTCCCTTTGGGAGGTTTGCCTATGCTGCTAACTGTGCTAAAATGGGTGCTGCTGTGTGTTGCGGCCTATTTGTTGGGCAGTGTTACCTTTGCAACCATAATTGCAAAAAAACAGGCGGGTTTGGATATTCGCACTGTGGGCAGCCGCAATTCCGGCATGAGCAACATGGTTGTAACTCTTGGGCCTAAGGCGGGATTTTTAACTCTTTTAGGCGACGCAGGCAAGGGCGCAGCCGCTGTTTTGCTGGCCTTTTTGCTCTTTGGCTTTGACAGCATAGAAATAGCCGCTCTGGCGGCCTTTCTGGCAATGCTGGGGCACATATACCCTGTGTTCTTCAAATTTAAAGGAGGCAAGGGCACAGCCGTTATGGGTGGTGCTATTCTTGCACTACAGCCCCTGCTGTTCATTATTATCATTGTAAGCTTTATTGCAATTTTACTCATTACAAAATATATAGCATACTCCACCATTTTTGCAGATTTAATCTACCCCGCAGGTATGCTGCTATTCTTTTGGCACAGCCCAAATAAATGGTGGCTTTTGCCCCTGTGTTTAGGCGTTTCGATTCTCTCAATCAGCAAGCATATTGAAAACCTCAAGCACATAAAAAACAATGAGGAACAAAAATTTGCACTGGATATGCTGCTAAAAACGAAGAGCGGGTAGAGGCTTAATTTTGTCGCTTATCTGGCTCCCTCCGAGAGGGAGCTGTCGCCGCACGGCGACTGAGGGAGCATACGCAGGGCGGAGATGTGAGCATTCCAACCTTTTGAGAGTGGGCTTAGAGGCCCCGCAAAGCTTTGTTTGACGGCCGCTTTTGAGGCCTGCGCTGCCCTCCCTCCGGCACTGCGTGCCACCTCCCTCTGCGATGGAGGCAGGTTATGACGGCAGCCCGAACCCTTTAATCAAAATTTGCAAAGCAAATTAACCTTAATTTTCAACTTTCAACTCTCAATTGTCAACTTAAAAATTACGAATTACGCATTACGAATTAAAAAAAGGACTGATACCATTTGAGCGTTACCTCAAACGCAAAACGCATAGTAATAAAGGTGGGCACCTCCACCTTAACCTATGAAAACGGCAAGCCTAACATCAGGCGCATTGAAAAGCTGGCCAAGGTTATGAGCGACCTTGAAAATTCCGGCAAGGAGATGATTTTGGTCTCCTCCGGTGCATTGGGTATAGGCGTGGGCAAGCTGGGCCTGGCCGAACGTCCCTTGGATATTAAAGGGCGGCAGGCTCTTGCGGCCGTTGGTCAGTGTGAGCTTATGTTCCTTTATGATAAGCTGTTTATGGAATACGGCAACACGGTAGCGCAGCTGCTGCTCACCCGTGATGTTGTAGACGACAGCATAAAAAAAGAGAACGTTATAAACACCCTTAACGCCCTTATTGATATGCATATCATACCCGTGGTAAACGAGAACGATACAGTGGCCACAGAGGAGCTTGCAGGCAGTCATTTTGGCGATAATGACACCCTCTCGGCTATAGTTGCCATTCTGGCGGGAGCAGATACCCTTGTTCTGCTTACGGATATAGACGGCCTATATAACAGCGACCCACGCAGCAGTGAGGATTCTGTGCGCATTCCTGTGGTGCTGGAGGTTAACGATAACATCCGCAGGCTGGCGGGAGGCACAGGCTCTGCACGGGGCACAGGGGGCATGATTACCAAGCTGGACGCCGCCTCCTTAGCCTGCAACGCAGGTATAGATACCTTTATAATCAGCGGTGAAAAGCCCGAGAGCCTTTATAAGCTGCTTGAGGGCGAGCAGATAGGCACACACTTTGTAGCAAAGAAATAACAAAAAATATGAAAGGTAGAGGCACAGCAGACTGCCGGTGTGCGGTGCTCTAACACATGGTGTTTGATATGACAACAATTGAATTAATGGGGGAGCTGGCCAGGGAGGCCGCAAAAACCCTTAGAATAGCCGATACCTCAGCCAAAAACAAGGCTCTGCACGCTATTGCAGATGCTCTTTTGGCAAATTCTGCCCGTATACTGGAGCAGAACGCCGAAGATATTAAAAACGGTAAAAAGAACGGCCTAACTCCGGCTCTGCTGGATAGGCTGCGTCTGGACAGTGAGAGAATTGCAGGCATGGCGGAGGGTGTGCGGCAGGTTGCCGCCCTTGATGACCCTATAGGCGAGGTTATCTCAGGCTCTGTGCGCCCCAATGGGCTAAAGCTCCAAAAGGTGCGTGTGCCTCTGGGCGTTATAGGCATAATATTTGAGGCCAGACCAAACGTAACCTCAGACGCCGCTGCGCTCTGCTTAAAATCAGGCAATGTGTGCATACTCCGTGGGGGAAAGGAGGCTATTAACTCCAACCTTGCCATTGCCGAGGTTATGCGCAAGGCTCTTGAGGAATCAGGCCTGCCCATTGACTGCGTCCAGCTGGTAGAGGACACCTCCAGAGAGAGTGCCTCTGAGCTTATGCGCCTTAGCAAATATTTAGATGTGCTCATCCCCAGAGGAGGCGCAGGGCTTATACAAACCGTGGTGCAAAACTCCACCGTGCCTGTTATAGAGACAGGAGCAGGCAACTGCCATGTTTATGTGGATAAATCCGCTGACATACCCATGGCCGCCGAGATTATCTACAACGCCAAAACCTCCCGACCCTCCGTTTGCAACGCTATTGAGACTATCCTTGTCCATAAGGATATATCTGTTGAGGCTCTGCCCGCTATAAAGCAGCGTCTGGATGAAAAGAACGTAGAGCTTAGGGGCGACGAGCAGACAAGGTTTATCCTCGGCGAGAAGGTCACGCCCGCAACAGATGAGGATTATTACACCGAATACGGCGATTATATCCTTGCTGTTAAGGTGGTGGCCGATATAGATGAGGCTATTGAGCACATAGCCAAATACTCCACAGGGCACAGCGAATGCATAGTAACAAAGGATTACGCCTCACAGCTTAAATTTACCTCCAGTGTGGATTCTGCTGCTGTTTATGTAAATGCCTCCACCCGCTTTACCGACGGCGGGGAGTTCGGCCTTGGCGCAGAGATAGGCATCTCAACCCAAAAGCTGCACACAAGAGGCCCAATGGGCTTGCGTGAGCTGACCTCCAACAAGTTTATAATCCTTGGGCAAGGGCAGGTGCGATAAAAAGTGAAGAGTGAAGAGTGAAGAGTTGCGGCGATTTGCTGCGCAAATTTAATTAAAAAGTAATTTAAATTTATTTTGATAGAGGGTACTACGGCTTTGGAACTCTAGTTTCTAGTTTCTAGTCTCTAGCATCCAGAAGGGAATTTAACTATGCCACGATATAATAGGTATAATGAACTTGAAAAACAGGAAGAGCCTGTGCAGGAAGACTTTTTTGCCGATGATGAGCTTGAGGCGGAGGAGGCTGAGGAATACTCCGACTATCAGTCTGCTCCAAGCACTGTGCTTTCAAAGATGAATGACCTGCGCAGTGCCGTTAACGCCAAGCGTGACAGCTTGCGCAAAACAGGCGTTTTAGAGGGGCCCTCTCCCCGTGGGGAGATAACAAGCTCAAAAGTTGGGCGCAGAAAGGGTGCAGCTCCTTTAGGGGTGCTGTTTACCTTGCTTGCTCTCATAGGCTGCGGAACTATAATTTATCTTGTTGCCTCAGGCATTTCATCAGTTGTAAACGATGAATCCCGCCTGCACAAATATGATGATATTATAACACCTATAGCATACTTTGACCCTGATCCCTTTGAGACCTGGCAAGACCCAAAAACGGCCGATGACCTGCTGCTTATCTCCATTTGGGATGTTCTTGAGCGCAATCAGGATGCCTTTGCTCAGGATGACGCAACGGGGCGCACTATCATTCCCACCGATAAGGTAACAGAGAATGCGCAAAAGCTGTTTGGTCCTGATATACGCCTAAATTTTGCCATATTCAGCGATGCTCAAAACGACGATGGAACAGCCGCAAATCCGGAGGATTCGCCCTGCATCTGGGATGAGGAAACAGGCACTGTAAAGGTGCTTATGACCAGCTTTGAGGGCTACAAGCCTAAGGTGCTAAAGATAAGCAAAAAAAGCGATACTCAGGTGTGCACAGTTGCCTATGTGGCCTCCTATGCCGACGACGGCACGCTCTCAAGCGAAACCACCTATTCCAAGATTAGAACCTTTATCCTCAAAAAGAATCCAAGCACAAAGAAATACTATGTTGCAGCAATACGGGAAGCGTAGATTTTAATGCATAATTAAGGCTCTCTAAGAAACGGTAGGGGCAGACCTATGTGTCTGCCCAGCTTGCCTAAAAGCCCGTCTTTGGGCAGACACACAGGTCTGCCCCTACAGGGTTAATAGGGATTCTTAATTTATTCTTAATTAAAGCAGGGGCAATTGAGCTTTGACTGGGCACACTCTAGTTTCTGGCTTCTAGCCTCTAGCATCTAGCAAGTAGGTGTTTAAATTGATAAAAACTCATGAATCAGCTGAAGATTACCTTGAAACTATTCTCTTGCTTAAAAGGGTTTTAGGTGAGGTTCGCTCTATTGATATTGCCAACGAGATGAACTTTACCAAGCCCAGCGTAAGCGTTGCTATGAAAAAGCTCAAGGAGCAGGGCTATATAACCATTGAAGAGGGAGGTTACATCTCCCTTACCCCCTCCGGCCTAGAGCTGGCCGAATGCATTTATGAAAGGCATGAGCTTATATCTGGCCTGCTTATGCATATAGGCGTTAGCAAAGAGACAGCCATGGAAGACGCCTGCCGCATAGAGCATGTTATAAGCACCGAAACCTTTGAAAAGCTCAAGGCCTACGATACAGAAACCATTAAATAGGTGAAGGGATGTGCTTAATATGAAAGGTTTGTTCAAAAGTATTTTGTCTGTTGTCTTGTGTTTATCATTGCTGCTCTCTGTTTTTTATATGTCTGTAAATGCCGAGGATTTTTGGGAGGATTTGCAAACAGGAGACAGGTTTTATATGAACACTGCGCCCAGCAGCATTTCCGGCAGACATGTAATTTCAGATTTTGAAGACGGTACAAGCCAAGGCTGGCAAGCCTCAAGGCCAGACAACTATGGTAGTTATTTTACCATTGCCGTTGAGAATCTCGGCATTGACAACAAAGCCCTAAGAATTAACTATGCGTTTCATGATAAGCTTGAAAGAACCTATAATGATGCAATATATCTTGAGTACGATAACATAATGGATTTAAACGGCTATGCCGGCTTTTCATACGACATAACCTACAGGCCAAGCGCAATGGAGAGCAAGCCCTATTCCCCCGGAGACGGCTCATATTTTGTAGGCAACCTTGATATTGGTGTTGTTACAAGCCCTGCCGGAGAGGGAATCTACACTGCCCACAGTGCGTCACAAATAGGAAACCCTTCCTCCGATTTAGTGCCTCAAAACGAGCTTATCACTGTGCACTGTTATTCTAAGTTTGATACAGATGAAGGCGAGATAGGCAATAACAAGCAGGTGTTTTTTTCTCTAAAAGCCAAAAAAGTAGATTATTCCGCTCCCCTTTATATTGACAATATCTGTCTGCTTGAGCAAATTAACGAGCCTCAGGAGGCCGCACACAAAACCTTTAATATACTTACCCCTGTTGAAAAGTACGGAAGCTTGCAGGTTATAGGCAGTCAAATATGTGACAAGAGAGGCAATCCCGTTCAGCTTACAGGCAACACCTTCTCACTTCTTACCTACTACCCTTTGGGTATTAACCGCCAAAACTTTCAAGCCCTTATCTATGATTGGAAGTGTGATATAATCCGCTTAGGCATAGACCCTTCCAAGGGTGATTGCTATGGCTATGACAGCTCTGCCGAAAAGCTGGCATTGGTTGAAAAGGCCATAAATCTGGCTATTGAAGAAGGCGTGTATGTTATATTTGACTGGGCTGTGCTTGAGTGGGGAGACCCAAACCACCCAAACTACGGCGATACAAGCGCAATGTTTAATTACTTTTCGGCCAAATATGCAGGTGTACCAAATATTATTTGGGAAATTTGCAATGAACCTAATACAGATTCTGTAACCTGGAGCAATCAGGTTAAGTCCTACGCCAACCGTATTATCCCCGTAATAAGAGCCAACGACCCAAACCAGCTTATTATGGTGGGCAGCTCACACTGGAGTGCAGATTTAACCGCTCAGGCGGCGGACCCTCTTGTTGGCTATAACAACATAGTTTATTCATATCACTGCTATCCGCTTCCCTCTGGTGAGCCTGATTTTAGAAACGATATTCAAACGGCCTTAAATGCGGGCTTAGCAGTGTTTGTCACGGAGTTTGGCACAACAACAGGCTGGAGCGAAGGCTTTTATCCCGAGCTGTTTCAAGCCAGAGTAGATTATTTTGCTCAAAAAAAGGTGGGCTGGACCTCCTTTGGGTTTATGCGCTCTTACAGCGATTTGTGCGATATAAGTATGCTAACGCCGGAAGATCAAACTCAAAACGGCATAAAAACCTTCCATATTACCTCCTATTTACCTCTTAATATTTCAGAAGAGGGTTACCCCTATTTGAAAGAAAGCGAGCTTACACGTCAGGGCGTGCTGGTGCGTTCGACACTAAGGGCAGCTCACCCCAATGATACCCCCAGACCAAACAGCTTTGCTCTAACGGGGATAAGCACAGATATTTCGCCCCAAATTAATGTTCCCCTTGTGTTTACGCTTGATTCTGAGGGCGGGGAGCAGCCCGTGCTTTATTCCTTGTATATTTTAAAGGATGGGCGTGTTTATTACAGCAAGGCTTATTCCCTGCAAAACAGCTTTGAGTATACTTTTAACGCAGGCGGCGAGTACACACTAAGAGCCTATGCCCAAGACGGCTCCTCAATGCGCTTGCTCTGCACCCAAAGAATAATAATATAGAACCTAAAACGAGAAAGGACGCAGAAATCCCTGCAAAATATTTGCGGGGTCTCTCTGACACACGGTGTTTAGTATGGAACCAATTTTAAACAAAAAGTCCGGTATGCTGGAATACGGCTTTAAATTTATGGATATTCCAAATGCAAACCTCTTCCGCAACATGTTCCCCTATGATGAGGTGCCTCGCCTTATCTTTAATCAGCGTGTGCTGCCTATGAATCTGCCTGAAAAAATACACATTACCGACACCACCTTTAGGGACGGCCAGCAGGCTCGTGCTCCATATACTGTTGAAGAAATTTGCCAAATTTTTGATTTGCTGCATAAACTTGACAATGGTTCGGGCATAATAAAGCAATCGGAATTTTTCCTTTATTCCCAAAAGGACAGGCAGGCTGTAGAACGCTGCATGGAAAAGGGCTACGACTTCCCCGAAATAACCAGCTGGATACGTGCTAAAAAGGAGGACTTTCAGCTTGTTAAAAACATGGGTATACGTGAGACAGGCATTTTAGTCTCCTGCTCCGATTACCATATCTTCAATAAGCTTGGCTGGACAAGGCAGGAGGCCTTAAACAACTACCTTGCTATAGTTAACGACGCCCTTGAGGAGGGAGTTGTTCCCCGCTGCCACTTTGAGGATATAACCAGAGCCGACTTCTTCGGCTTTGTGCTCCCCTTTGCTGAAAAGCTCATGGAGCTCTCACGTGAATCAGGCATTCCAATTAAAATTCGTGCCTGCGACACTCTGGGCTTGGGCTCTTCTATCCCCGGGGTGGTGCTGCCACGCAGCGTCCAGCAGATTATGTACGGCCTAACCAACTATTCAGGCGTGCCCTCTGAGCAGCTGGAATGGCATGGCCACAACGATTTTTACTGCGCTGTTCCCAATTCTGTAACCGCATGGATGTACGGCTCTTCCGCCGTTAACACCTCCCTGCTAGGCATAGGCGAGCGCACAGGCAACACTCCGCTGGAGGCCATGGTAATTGAATACTGCCAGCTTAAGGGCCACACAGGGGGCATGGATTTAAGAGTTATAACCGAAATAGCCGAGTTTTATGAAAAGGCACTGGGCTACGAAATCCCGCCCCGCACTCCATTTATAGGGCGTTCCTTCAACTCAACCAAGGCGGGCATACATGCCGACGGCCTGCTTAAGGATGAGGAGATTTACAACATATTTGACACTGGCAAAATCTTCGGCCGCCCCCCTGTGGTGGTGGTAGATGCGCACTCCGGCCTTGCAGGCATAGCCGCATGGATTAACGCCTACTACAGCCTTTCTGCCAATGAAAAGGTGGATAAAAGAGATGAGCGCATAGTAAAAATCAAGCAAAAAATAGACGCAGCCTACGCTGACAGCCGCACAACCGTAATGGGAGATGAGGAGCTGGAGCAGCTGGTCCAAAAGTACTTCCCCGAAATTTACTTTTCTAAGAATTTTAATTAGCACTCGCTCTGTAGGGGGCACGGCTTAATAGTAGTAGGGGCAGACCTATGTGTCTGCCCAAAGCGGGGTTTTTTGCGGTAATTCGGGCAGACACACAGGTCTGCCCCTACAACACAGATTTTTGACGGGATTAAGGAGAGCTTATATGTTCAACTTTGATTTAGAAAATATAAATATGCTTGAGGTGTTGTGCGGCTTTTTGGTGCGTATAATCATAATAGTCGCAATTCTGCCGCTTCACGAATGTGCCCACGGGTGGGTGGCCAAAAAGCTTGGCGACCCCACGGCTCAAATGCTTGGCCGAGTTACACTAAACCCTGTAAAGCACATAGAACCAACGGGTGCAATACTCCTGATATTGTTTGGCTTTGGCTGGGCTAAGCCCGTGCCTGTTTATTCAGGGAACTTCCGCATGAAAAACAAGAAGCTTGGCATGGCAATAACAGCGGCGGCAGGGCCTCTTTCAAACTTTATTGCGGCATTTGTGGGTGTTATTATTCTTAAGCTGGTATCCTTAGGCCTTGCGCAGAGTAACCCTGAGCTGTATTTCAATCTTTTTGTCTATGTCTTCGGGCCATTTATCCTAGTTAACCTGAGTCTTATGCTATTCAATCTTATTCCTATACAGCCGCTGGACGGCTCACGAATTTTATCCGTGCTGCTGCCCGACAAGTGGATTTACCAAATTGAGAGCTTTATACGCAAAATCACAGACATACACCCTGCTCTTTACTTTGTTGGCTTTTATATCATCCTTAACTTTTTGGGTGTGTTCACTCTTATTGGATGGGGCGCAAGCGGGATATTCAATGGCTTTATTCACCTGTTTGGGGTGGTGTGATGGAGCTCTTATACAAGTTGGGTATCGTTTAGTTTAACTTAGGAGGGTTCTACAGATGAAAAAACTAAAAATTTATATTGATACCTCAGTTGTGAGCCACTTAGAGCATGAGGACGCACCAGAAAAGCGCAAAGACACCCAAAAGCTATGGGAGAACATAAAAAACGGACACTACAGCGTTATTATCTCAGATGTAATGCTGGCGGAGCTCTTTAAAACCCCTGAGCCTAAGCGTTCCTTATTTGCATATCATATTAATGAAATCCCATATGAAAACATTGAGGTTACTGATGATATTTTGTCTCTTGCGGAAAAATTTATTGATTTTGGCATTTTAAAGCAAAAAAGCCTTGATGACTGTCGCCATATAGCAGCAGCTATTGTCACTGACTGTGACCTGATTGTTTCGTGGAATTTCAAACACATAGTTAATCCCAAAACCATACGGGGAGCAAAAGTTATCGCTGCTTCCGAAGGATACAAGGACATTATTATCTGTACCCCCACAATGCTGGTTGAGGAGGCGAACGACGATGAATAACACCCCATTCCCTAATATCTCAAACAATGTAACCGTTGAAGACATACACAAAATCAGACGCTGGAACTATGAACGCCGCAAAGAAATGAGCTCTGACGAGCTTAAGTCTGACATCAGGCACGATGCCAATGAATTTAGGCGTTTGATGAAGTCTGTAATGATACCGGAGCAGAAAGTGTAATTTATGGAAGAACAATCAACCAAGCTCTTATACAAACTAGAGGCCTTTGAAGGCCCTTTAGATTTGCTGTTAAACCTTATTTCAAAGCACAAGCTGGATATATACGACATCCCTATAGCCGAGCTTTTGCAGCAGTATATGGCTCAAATTAAGCTTATGCAGCAATCAAATTTAGATGTGCAAAGCGAATTCTTTGAAATGGCCGCCAGATTGGTTCACATCAAAACCATTATGCTGTTGCCCAAGCACGAGGAAGCCGAGGAGATGAAGAAGGAGCTAACCGGCCAGCTACTTGAATATCAGGCCTGCAAGCAGGTGGCGGCGCAAATGTCGCAAATGGTAAGCTTTAATCAATTCTACCGTGAGCCAAGCGAAATTGAGCTTGACCACAGCTACAAGCTCAGCCACGATGTAGATGTTATCTACGCAGCCTATTTAAACGCAGTGGGCAGGGGCATACGCCGTTTGCCGCCCCCCGCAAGAGCCTTTTCCGGCATAGTTACAAGGCAGATTGTGCCTGTATCGGTTAAAATAGTATATGTACTTAGAAAGCTCTACCGCAGCAGCTATGTTCCATTAGATGAGCTGTTTGATGGCGCAGGCAGCCGTTCAGAGCTGATAGCCACCTTTCTTGCGGTGCTGGAGCTAGTTAAATCAAAAAGAGTGGCAGTAAACGAGCAAGGCACAGCCTTAGAGGCCACAAATGAGGTGAGAGACCGTTGGAAATCGAAAAGAGCATAGCCGCACTGGAGGCAATTCTGTTTGCCTCAGGCGAGCCCCTCTCTCTTGAGCGGCTTGCAGAGGCAATGGAGATAGAAAAAGAGACCATAGAGCGGCTTTGCGCACAGCTTGGGGACAGGCTGGAGGAGCAGTGCAGCGGAATCAAGCTTATACGCATGGATGAAAAGTTCCAGCTGGTAACAAGAGACGAGCACAACGAGCTAATTCGCAGGACGCTTGACATGCGCCGCAACACCCCTCTCTCCCCCGCAGCCATGGAGGTTTTGGCCGTGGTGGCTTACAACCAGCCTGTAACAAAGGGATTTGTAGAGCAGGTTAGGGGCGTGGATTGCTCAGGCGTTATAAACAGCCTTGTAGTAAAAGGTCTGTTAGAGGAACGAGGAAGGCTGGAGCTCCCGGGCAGACCGTTGCTCTATGGGACAAGCCCCGCATTCCTGCGCTGCTTTAAAATAGAATCCTTGGAGGAGCTGCCTCAGCTTCCCGCCCAAGGCGAGCCCGGGGAGGACAGGCATATTGAGGAATTTATTGAAACGGGGGAGTGATTTTAATGCGTAATTCGTAATGCGGAATTAATGGTGATTTACTTCGCAAATTTAATCTAACATACGGAGGGGAAAACATGCGTAAAAGAGCTAAATTTACACTTATAACCTTAGCGGTACTTATTATTGATCTTACAGCAAGTACAATAGCAGCTTTCCAACTTGAAGCAAACCATCTAAAACTCAGCGATTGGCTTAACACCTTACTTTATCTGCTTTTCTTCACTCTGCTGACCGCACTGTTTGTCGGCTGCCTAAGCTGCATACATCTTCTTAAGAGAAAAAGAGTTAAATTCACACTTGTAAGCCTTTCGTTGTTCGTTTATTTGACCATAATTTATATATGTGTATGGGCAGGCTTAAAGGAGTATGGCCTATACTTTCGCCAATGCGTAGCCTTTCCAGCCTTGGTGACTTTGGTAAGTTTTATTCCTATAATAATAGGTGGTAGCAGAGCCTGCCTACATCTCCTTTATGGACGCAAAGCTATAAAAATTCTTTGCACTATAGCAGCCATTGGAGCTACACTTTACGGCTGCCTATATTTCTATTTACTTATAAATATGAATCACGAGCATGTTGTTGAGATAAAAGGGGAAACGACGCTGGTGGAAATTGGGAAAGATGACTATTATGTATATGCCACTTATTGTGAATACAAGAACGCCTTCATTAAAGGCAGACGTATTAAACAAGACGTTTATTTTGCCGTCGATGATTTCTGCCCTGTTGAAAGTAACTTTAGCCGTACACCCTCTTTCATCTTCTACTTTGACAAAGACGGAAATGTGACAGAGATAGAGTATTAAGGTTTAAAGCAAAAAAGCGAGAAAGGACTCAGGCTAACCGCAAAATATCTTTCATCGTGTTTTGTTTGCGGGGTCTCTAGCACCTTGTAATGTCTAAGACTTTACGTTTTTTGATTTAACAAGGTACTATGGTGCTTATAATGACAGCTTTATATATCACCCTCGGCATAGTCCTTTTTATAGCTCTTTTGCTCCTATGGCCTATAAAGCTCAAGGCAAAATATACCACCGAGCTTGCTCTCAAGCTGCAATATATGTTTATAGCATACAACCTCACCAATAGAGCCAAAAAGGAGAAGAAAAAGCCTGAAAAGCAGCCTAAAAAGCCCTCAAAACCCGAAAAGAAGGGCAAAAAAGCTAAAAAATCAAGCCCTATAGCGGACATGATAAAAGAAGACGGGCTTGCGGGCTTTATCTCATTTATGGCAAGTCTTGGCAAGATAGCCGCCACAGAGCTTTGGCACATCTCAAATTACGCCAAACTCACTCGATACAGTATAATAATAAGCATAGCTTCTGACGACCCTGCCGAAACAGCAGGGGATTACGCCGCAGTTTGCGGTATAGTTTCACCGGTTTCATCCTTGCTGCTTAACAATATCAAGCACACAGAGAATTACCAAATCAGCATTACACCTGACTTTTTCTCTGAAAATACGCAAATTTACGCAGAACTCCACTTAAGCGCAAGGCCAATTAATCTGCTTATTTCAGCACTCAGAGTGCTGTTTAAGGTAATAGCTTCCAGAAACAAGAAGGGGAGCAATTAACGCTTTAAAGAAAGGAAAAGTGCCGGCAATCAATTGCTGACACAGGTATCAAATATGGGAGAGCACGCAATTAACGGGCTTATGGGCACAACTCTGGAGAAAATCAAGGAGATGGTGGATTCCTCTACTATAATAGGAGACCCCATTATAAACGGCGAGATTACCATAATTCCGGTTTCAAAGGTAGTGTATGGCTTTGCCTCAGGCGGTTCAGATTTACCCACAAAAACCCCCAAGCAGGTGTTTGGAGGCGGCAGCGGTGCGGGCGTTACAATTGCTCCTGTAGCCTTTCTTGTGGTAAACGGCAAGGATGTACGCCTGCTGCAAATAGACAGCAATCCGGGCACAGCAGATAAGGTTATAGGCATGGTTCCTGATCTGTTTGATAAAATAAGCGGGCTGTTCACCAAAAAGGACAAGCCCTCAAAGGACGATAGCAAGATAGTTTAACGCTGAGAACCTCTAAAAACCGTAGGGGCAGACCTATGTGTCTGCCCCTACAAGTTTCACAATTTAGTACATGCTCTGTTCTGAGAGCTTTTCAAGCCACATTTCCTTAAGCAGAGCTAAATCCTCTTTAAATTCCTTGTCGGTTTGAGCTTCACCCTTTTTTAGCTCCTCAAGAGCCTCAAATACAAAGCCCTCGCCCTTTTGCGCCTGATAATCCGGCGCAACCTTTAAATGCGTGCTGCCGAAGAACTCAAAGCGGTTCTTTATGCCCTTTAAGTCTGCGGCGCAGTCCACATACCATTTATCCAACTTAAGATTTTTAATGGCATATATTCCGCCTATTTGCTCTCTGCCTTTGTATTGCTGAATAAGCTCTTTTCGTTCCATAACATCATATGTTAGAGGGGCCGCACACCAAACAATTTATTAAAAAAATGTCTGCTGTGCCTGCGTCTCTGCCTTTCTTGTTGTTTTCAATCTGCTAACCTACTGAAAGGTGACAGGATTGCTGTAGCCGGGCTTAAGAATAACATTGGGCTTATCCTTGACAAGCTCATTGTAAACGCCCTCCCATTCAGTAAAGGAGTACTCCTCCACCGAAACAGAGATGTATTTGCTGGGTTTGCCCAAGGTTTTGTTGATAACCTCTGCGATTTGCCTAGCGGCCTCGTCATATTGGACGGGGCTTGCCCCTTGAATTGCCTTGATAACTACATGCGGCATGGTTTAAACCTCCTTTGAGTGATACTTTATTTTAGCACAGAAACTTTAAAATAGCAATCGAATATTAATTTATTTTCACAAGACAGACTATGTTTACAAAAAAAATATTAAAAAATCAATTTTAACAGTTGACAAAAGGCTCATTTAATAGTATAATGATTTACGTTGTATCAGGGAAATCAAGTTAGCTTCTAAGGCATAAATCAAGTGGACTGGCAATAAATCCCCTGAAAATCACGATTTTATGCACCATTAGCTCAGTTGGTAGAGCACCTGACTCTTAATCAGGGTGTCCACGGTTCGAGCCCGTGATGGTGTACCAAAATTAAAGAAATATACTGAAAAAGCGGACAAACTCTTGACCTTCAAGGGATTGTCCGTTTTCTGTTTTTCATACTTGTCCCAAAATACGGACAAGCACGGACAAGTTGATAGCACCTGATTTTTTAAACTTTTTGTCCTAATCAGATATTCCAATTTCCCGCATATTCTCCAATTACCGACATATTATTTGTATTGAGGTGTTGGTTATGAAAAGAATTGAGTTGCCCAAAGTTAACAACCAAAATTTAACAGTTGATGAACTGTTCGCAAGTTATGTGAAGAGAAAGACAGCCGATAATATCGCAAAGGAATCATTAGAATTTTACAGGGATTGTTTTAAAAGATTTACGGGATTTTTCCCAAAAGATGGGCTTTGCAAAGAAATATCACAAGATACTATAGATGATTATATATCATATTTACGTGATAGCAGCCCAAACATCAAAGGCGTATCAATCAATTCATATTTGCGGGGGATACGTGCTTTCTTGTACTACGGTATGGAAAAGGGTTGTGTAGCTCCTTTTACCATTAAGATGATAAAAGTGGTTGAAGAGGTCAAAGAGCCGTTTACCGACACGGAGATAGCAATCTTGTTGATAAAACCCAATGTTGAAAAATGTTCGTTTACAGAATATCGCAATTGGGTTATGTCGAACTACCTTATTGGCACAGGCAACAGGCTTGGTACGGTTGTTGGCATTAAAAACAAAGATGTCGACTTTGATTTAAGGCGAGTGCTGTTGCGTGAAACAAAAAACAAACGCCAATATTACATACCTCTGTCAAATGCGCTTGTAACAATTTTGACAGAGTATATGCAATATCGACAAGGCGATGATGAGGATTATTTGTTCTGCACCGAAGTTGGAAAACAATTTACCAAAAGCGGATTGCAAACGACTTTTGTCAAATATCACAAGAAGAAAGGCGTTAAATGCACCTCGATTCATCGGTACAGGCACACATTTGCAAAGGGGTTCATACTTAACGGTGGCGGAGAAATGCAGCTGCAATCACTTTTAGGGCATAGCGACCCGAATATGTCACGTAAATATGTAAAGCTTTATGCGCAGGACATCGGGCAGGGCTATGAATTATTGAACCCTTTGGACACCTATCGCAAGGCATTTATCGGGGAGAAAATACGAATGAATTCAAAACTTGGCGATTAAAGCTCTCCTTGTCAAGGTGGAGATTTTGAAGTTTTTTGCCCCGTGTGTTAGCAAAAAAGTTCTAAATACTACCTTGACAGCGCACGAATGATATAATTGTTACAAGGGGGAAGGATAACCGCAGTTGTCCTTCCCCCTTGTTTGCATATTATCATCTGATTTTTGGCAATAATATGGCATTGCCCTCATATACTGTAGCATTACACTAAAGATTATTCGAGGTGATATTTATGGACGGCTCGGCTGCAATCTCCTTCTTGCTCAATCTTGCGTTGAAGCTGCTCAGACCCGTGGTGAAAATCTTATGGTACACAGGGCTGATATTCCCCGC
>JAISYX010000050.1 GCA_031269595.1 Oscillospiraceae bacterium | reverse complement strand
GTCTGCCCCTACTAGGGCTTGTCATCTAAAACTTGACAAACATTAAACGACATAATATGCTTATTTAAGGCGAAATTCACATATTGAAATGTCAAGTTTTAGTTGACAAGAGATACTACACAAAATCTCAATAAATCGTTCTTAAAACCTTGCCGTTTATATCTATTTCAGCACAGAAGGAGTAGAACGCTCCCTCTCCGCCCGTAACAAATATTTTGCCGTTAAGAACCTGTACCTCGCTTAAATATATGTATTGGCCAATATCTTTTCCTGAGAGTATCTTTTTGTTTTCTTCTCCGTTAATCATATAAAGCTCGGATATAGGGTCTGCGTCTTTCCCTTGTGCCTCTTCTTCTTTTATATAAAGGATATAATCATCTGCAAATGCGACAGACGAGCTTGAATAAGCCCCGCAATTCTCAAAAACCTTTTCAATTTTATGAGTTTCAATATTTAGCCTATATAAATCATTGCTGCCGGAATTTGATTTTGTGTAATAAACATATCCATTATTTAAAAATGAGAGCCCGCAGCCTTCAAATTCTGTTGTTTCATTTGTTTCAAAATCATAGGATGCAAGCGTTCCTTCATACTTTTCATCAAACGGGTTATAGTCACCGTATTCATACCAGAGCTTTTGATTATATACTGCAATATTCATTATTTCAAGGCCGCCCGCTGCCGAAATCTCCGGCGTTAGAACCTTAGAGACCTGCTCGCCGTTATAATCCATTCTATAAATTGTGCTATCATTATCTGTTGCGGTGGTAAAATATATATAATCCTTTGCATAATACCAAGTATTAGGAAATTCGGCTTTTTTAAATACTGTCAATTTATCATTTTCATATTTTGCCAGGGAATAGCTTGTTTCGCTTGCATTCTCTTCATATATACCATATATAACACCGTTTATTGACGCATTGCCCACAAATATAACAGGCTTGAGCAGTTCCTTATATTTACCGTCACCTATGCCATAAGAGAATATCTCTGTGGTAGTGGCAGAAAATTCAGTCATGAGCCCATAAGTATTAAAGCAATAACCCTCTTTATAAGGCATTAATATTTGATGTCTATTGTTTAACACCCATTCATCTGTTTCTTTTGGGCTTGTGAAGGTAAAGGGCTGCTCCTCCGGTTTAATAAGGGTATGTGCTTGCCTGTTTTCTTCCTCCTCTTGGCTTTCCAGCGGCTCTGCCGCTATCCGCTCTCTTGTAGAGGCGTAGGGTTCGCCCTTTAACCACAAGGCGTTAACAGCCATTAAAACACCCGTTGCCAGCACAGCAAATACAAGGACGCAACAGCCCCAAAAAGCCGTGTTTTTAGGATTTATAAATTGTTTTATTTGATTCATCTTGGCCTCCTTTTGGATTAGCTTGCAGATTTGATTTTCAGTTGCTCCCTCTGTCACGACTAATGTCCTGCCGCCTTACTTATACTAGTCCGCATTTAAAAAGATTGTAAAGCTTTTTAACAAAAGGACTGCATGAGACGAGTTTTTCCGCAGAAAAACAAGCACTGCGCACGGTGCGTTCCGCAATAAAAATATACGCTTTTTTATTGCGGATTAGTATTAACGCCATATCTATTTATAGATATTCTGTAGGATTTTGCCGTTAACATCTATTTGGTCACAACAGTCGTAAGCTGCTCCGCCGCTGCTCTCTATAAATATTTTTCCATCTATAACCTGAACCGCATTTAAATATACACCGTCTTCAAGGTTGCCGCCTGAGAATACCGTTTTCTTTTCCTTGCCATCAAAGCTATACAGCGTTGGCACAGTGTCATCCCTATTAAGATTAGGCACAAGCTCCCGTTGTATGTCTTCGTTTTGGATATACAATATTAGGTCATCTGTAAAGGCTATGGACTGGGCATCATAATAATCGCAATCCTCAAAAACCTTTTCAAGCTTATAAGTTTCGCAGTTTAGCCTGTACAGATCTAGCCTGAAAGCATCCTCGTCTGCACCAAGGTCTAACAGCTTTGTGACGTATACATACCCGTTATTTATACATATTAAGCCGAGGCCTTCAAATTCTATTATTTCTTCTGTTTCAAGGTCATAGGCCATAAGCCTATCTTCATCATTTTTGTCATAGTATTCACACCAAAGCTTGCCTTGGTATACTGCAATATTGATTATACTTGCCGTGCCTAGATTCACAACGCTGGAAGGCATGCCGCCACTATAGTCCCTTTGATATATGGTGTTGGCCTCAGCAAAATGTATATACTCCTCTGTATAATAACAAATATCATATAGAACAACTTTTTTAAGCTCTGTCAGTTTACCGTTTTCATACTTTCCCCAATACTGTTTCCCTGCCTCAGCGTCAAGAGCAAACGGGTTTTCCTGTTCTATTTGTTCTGTATAAGCCCCGTATATAGCACCGTTTATAGATATTTTACCATAGAATTCATCCGGCTTAAGCAGCTTCTCATATTTGCCGTCGCCTGTGCTGTAGCAAAACCAAGCTGCAGGGCCGTCGCCATTGTTTCCGGCAAAATTAAAGCAATAACCCTTGTCATAGGGCATCAATATTTGATGTCTGTTATTTAGCACCCATTCATCTGTTTCCTTTAGGCTTGTAAAGTTAAGCGGCTGTTCCTCGAGTGTAAGCAGGGTATGGCTTGATGCTTGAACCGCTGCGCTTGAAGTCTCACCGCCATTTACAGGGCTTACCTTAAGCGTATGGACAGCCATCAACACCCCAGCTGCCAAAACTGATATAACAAGAACAACACAGCCCCAAAAAGCCGTATTTCTAGGATTCATAAACTGCTTTATTTGATTCATTTAGGTTTGACCTTTCTGTAAATTCTTGCCTCTTATCTCTTGCATCTTGCATCTAGCTAAGTAGCCCGCTTAAAATATCCACACCGCTAACAATCTGCTCATCTGAGGGGGTGGAAAAATTAAGGCGTATGCTGTTGCAGGGCTCGTTTTCGCTCATTAAAAAGGCGTTTCCGGGCACAACCGCAACGGATTTTTCAACTGCCTCTTTAGCAAAATCAAGCATGTTTATGCCGCTTGGCAAATCGCACCAGATAAACAGTCCGCCCTGTATTTTATTGTACCTTAGAGCAGGACATTTTGTGTCCAGAGCCTGCATCATAAGGCGGCTTTTGCGGCCGTAAATCTCCTTGATTTTGGCTATGTGAGCATCAAAATCATAATCATTTACAAAGCTATCTACAATAAGCTGGCCGAATATGCCTGTGTGCACGTCAGAGACCTGCTTGCACACGGTCAATTTAGCTATGACCTCTTTGGGTGCAATGGCGTAACCCACACGCAGCCCCGGGCTTATCACCTTGGAGAATGAGCCTGCGTAAATCACTATGCCATCTGTGTCCATACTCTTGATATTGGGCAGAGCTTCGCCCTCAAAGCGGGTTTCACCATAGGGATTATCCTCCACAATGAGCACCTTGTACCTTTTGGCAAGCTCATAAATAGCCTTGCGCTTTTCAAGGGAGGTGGTAACTCCAGAGGGATTTTGAAAATTGGCTATAACATAGATAAACCTAGCCTTTGGCTCTTCCTTAAGAGCACGCTCCAGCTCCTCCAGATTCATGCCGTCACTCTCCAGTGGCACGCCCCTGAGCTTAACATTAAAGGAGCGGAAGGCGTTAAGAGAGCCGATAAAGGAGGGGCTCTCGCAGATTATAGTATCTCCCTCGTTGCACAGTGCCTGTGTGCTGAGATTCATAACCTGCTGTGCGCCTGAGGTTATAATTACATCGTCAAAATCCTTTACAGAATCCTGCTTTTTCATCAGATTGCGCACTGTTTCACGGAGCTTTGGATAGCCCTCTGTTATAGAGTATTGCAGTGCGTCTATAGGCCTTTCACGTAGTATCTTGGCCGAAATCTCCTCAACCGCAGCGGTGGGGAAGGCCTCTGCCGCAGGGTTGCCCGCTGCAAAGGGGATTATCCCGGGCATACCCGTAAATTTGAGTATCTCACGGATTACCGAGGGCTTTAATTCTGAAACCTTTTTTGAAAAATTGTAGTTCATGCTTAATATATCCTTTCGTATTTTAGATGTTAGATGTTAGGTTTTAGATTTTAGATTTTGGTATTTTACCTTATTAAATCAGAACCTGCACAAATCTCGTAGGGGCGAATTGCCCGCAGACTGAGCAGGATATGTGTAAGCGGGGTAAAGGTTACTTTTCTATCACCCCGCTGACGTGCGTCATTGCGAGCACCGCTGCGCTTGACTTTATCTTTCAGTTACGAGTGCGAAGCAATCCAGTGGAACAAAGCCCATATGCTACAGTTGAACGTCTAACCTTGTCCCACTGGATTGCTTCGCACATCACGCCTTGTGATTATTTCGGTTTAGCTGCGTGCTCGCAATGACGCAGCTTTTATTGTTTCAAAGTCATTTGGTGCATCACTGCAGCTTTGCGGGCGAATGCAATTCGCCCCTACGAAACACAAGGCTTTAGGCCTTACACTGGTTGTAGGGGCAAAGCTAGGCGCAAAATACACCGCAAAGACAAGTCGCTTTTTTGAGTGCTTTGGCCACCTGTGTTTCACGTGAAACAAGCTGTTACTTAAATCTTATTCTTCTGTTTCCTCTACAATTTCTTCAATAATATCCTCGTCCAAAAGCTCTGCGCCCTCTTCGGCGTCGCCCTCGTCCTCTATGGTATCCAGCTCCTCTTCATCGTCGTGGGGGAGTCTGGCTATGGTTACAACTCGGTTATCCTCGCCTATGCGCATAATTCTAACGCCCTTGGCAGGCCTTGCACACTGACGGATTTCGGCCACGGCTATTCTTATAATAACACCGTTTTCAGCAATTACAATGACATCGTCGTTCTCGTCAACCACCTTGATAGCCGCCACGTCTCCGTAAAGATTGCAGCGGTAGTTCTTAATGCCGGAACCGCCCCTGTTTTGTATGCGGTAATTTTCGGCAGGGGAGAGGCGGCCAAAGCCTGTCTCTGTCACGGTAAGAATCATGCCGCCCTCACGCAGCACGGACATACCCGCAACGCTGTCGCCCTCCTTTAAACGGATAGAGCGCACACCTCTGGCCAAACGACCCATAACACGCACGTCGCTCTCGCTAAACCTTATAGCCATGCCGCTTTTTGTGGCTACTATAAGCTGCTGCTTGCCGTCTGTCAGGCGTACCCAGGCAAGTCTGTCGCCCTCGTCTAAATCAAGGGCAATAAGGCCGCCCTTTCTGGCTGTGTTGTATGCGTTAAGGGCTGTGCGCTTTATGTTGCCCTTTTGAGTTACCATTACAAGGTACTTATCCTCTTCAAAGGCCGAAATTTTAATCATTGAGGTGATTTTTTCATCTGATGAAATGGGCAGGAGATTTGCAATGTTTATGCCCTTGGAGGTTCTTGCGCTCTCGGGAATCTCATAGCCCTTGAGCCTGTAAACTCTGCCCAAGTTGGAGAAAAACAGAATGTAATCGTGAGTTGAGCCTATAAACATCTCTGTGGCCACGTCCTCTTCACGGCGTGTCATGCCGGAAATGCCTCTGCCGCCCCTGTGCTGTGTTTGGTAGGTATCTGTCTTTTGCCTTTTTACATATCCAAAGGCAGTTAGAGTGATAACGCAGTCCTCTACAGCAATGAGGTCCTCTATATCCACCTCACCTGAAACGGTGAGTATCTCTGTGCGTCTCTCGTCGGCAAATTTTGCCTTTACAGCCATAGCCTCATCACGGACTATCTCCCTTTGACGGGCTTCGCTTGCTATAATCTCTTCAAATTCGCCTATTTTAGTTTGAATAGCGGCCAGCTCCTCCTCTATTTTGTCACGCTCTAGGGCGGAGAGCTGTCCAAGTCTCATGTTGACTATAGCTGTTGCCTGAACATCGTCAAGGCCAAAGCGTTCAATCAAGCGGCTTTTAGATTCGGGTATGCCCTTTGATGAGCGGATTATTGCGATAACCTCATCTATATAATCAAGGGCTATTTTTAGGCCTTCCAGTATATGCGCCCTCTCCTTGGCCTTTCTGAGCTCAAAGAGTGTGCGGCGGACTACTACCTCCACCTGGAACTTTATATACTCCTCAAGCATTTGCTTAAGGGTTAATATCTTGGGCTCGCCGTTTACTATGGCAAGCTGTATAACACCAAAGGTGGTTTGCATTTGTGTAAGGGTGTAAAGGTTGTTTAAAACCACCTGAGGGGAGGCGTCTCGCCTTAAATCTATAACCACACGCATACCCTCACGGTCTGATGAGTGGTCGTCTACTGCGGTTATGCCGTCTATGCGCTTTTCTTTAACCAGCTCGGCTATTTTTATAATAAGATTGGCCTTGTTAACCTGATAGGGCAGTTCTGTAACCACTATGCGAAAGCGGTTGTTTGGAGCTTCCTCTATCTCGGCACGGGCTCGCACGGTTATGTGGCCTCTGCCTGTACCATAGGCGGCACGTATGCCTGCACGCCCCATAATAATTGCGCTGGTGGGGAAGTCCGGCCCCTTGATGTGCTCCATTAAATCATCCAGAGTGGCCTCGGGGTTATCTATAAGACAGCACATGCCGTCTATGGCCTCACCCATATTGTGAGGAGGAATGTTTGTTGCCATGCCCACGGCTATTCCCGTTGTGCCGTTAACCAAAAGGTTGGGGTATCTTGCGGGCAGAACCTGCGGCTCTTTAAGTCTATCGTCAAAGTTAGGGGAGAAGTCAACGGTATCTTTATCTATATCGGCCAGCATCTCCATGGAGATTTTGCCCATCTTTGCCTCTGTGTAACGGTAGGCAGCAGGGGGGTCTCCGTCTACAGAACCGAAGTTGCCGTGACCGTCCACCAGCATGTAGCGCATAGAAAAGTGCTGCGCAAGACGCACAAGTGCATCATAAACAGAGGCGTCACCGTGGGGGTGGTAACGTCCCAAAACAGAACCGACGGTATCGGCACACTTGCGGTAGGCCTTTTCAGGGTACAAGCCATTTTCATACATAGTATAAAGAATGCGCCTGTGAACAGGCTTTAAGCCGTCACGCACATCGGGCAGCGCACGGCTTACAATAACGGACATGGAGTAATCCAAAAAGGATTTTTTCATCTCCTTTTCAATATCCACCAGTATAATTTTTTCGTTTTCAAATTCCATGTTAGACACCATGTGTCAGAGAACCGCACGCCAACAGTGTATGAAAAAGCGACTGCTGTGTCTCTGCCTTTCGTATTTTTTCCTGCCAGAGGCTGGAGGGGTTACCAGTCTCAGCTCTTGCAAGCTCTGTTTTAATGTATAATTAATGGTTAATTTGCTGCGCAAATTTAATTAAAAGCTCGTAGGGGACGATGTCCCATATGCACTAACTTAACACAACAACTGCAAAGGGTGTCTGTTTCGTCTTTTTTCAACGCACAGGTTAATGAGCACTTGCTGTATATCTGAAAACATCGTT
>JAISYX010000134.1 GCA_031269595.1 Oscillospiraceae bacterium | reverse complement strand
TTATCCAGTGAATTTACGCCGTTAAGCTTGCTCACCTTACCCTTTAGATTAGAAGAGCCTGCCTTTTCAACGCTATTTACTTTAAAATCAAGCCTGATTGTATAGTCCTTATCACGCTTGGTGGGTTCGGGGTGCTCGCTTGTTGAGGGGTCTTTGTAGTTTATGCTAAATTTGCCAACAGCAGTGCCGTCTCCTTTATAACCATCCTTGTCAAAGGTTGTAGTAAGACAGGTGAAGTATGATTCATCGTAATTCAAGACAAAATCAAAGGCCACATAGCCGCTTCTGCGTGTAGTTACAACTATGTCCACCTTTAAATCATCCCCCGCACGAACCTCTGTCTTGTCGGGCTTGATAGAAAAATCCACATCATAAGAATATTCAGCCGAGGCCGTAAGGCCTGTGCTAAACGCAGAAATCAATATTAAAGCAAGCAAAAAATGAGCAAAAATTAACTTAAAAGCTCTCATGAAACCCCTCCATATGGAGTATAATATCTAAAGTTTAACACAAACAGAGCCAAATTTCAATGAATCTTATTGTGAAATTGCATATAAATTGTAACTTTTATGCGAATTGTGCGGCTAGAGGCTGGAAACTAGAGGCTAGAAGCTAGATGTTTGCCGCAATTAGCCTTTATATTTTTAGGCAGATTAGCTGCGCATTTTTAACTAATATGCGTGCTAATCTGCGGGAACAAGCTCCCTGCGTCCTTTAGGCGTTCGAACACCTTGTTCTGTGTGGCTTTGTTACCTAGAAAGCGTATGCTGCTGCCTGAGCTCTCCAGCGGAAGGCCGCCGTGCTTTAGAATTATCCTAAAGGCAATTTCGGCAAGACTGAGCAGCTCCCTTGAGGCCTTTCGCACCTGCCAGCCCTTTTCAAAGCTCATTTCGCATTCTGTTCTTATTATAGCTGTTCCCTCTTGACGTTCAGATATAAGGGGGAAATCACGGGCTGTAATTACACCTGATTTTGGCACAACACTGCCAATTACGCCCTTAAAGCCATTAAGCAGCTTTGCAATATCCTCGTAGCTTAAAAAATCGTTAAGGATAAACATGGTATTGTAAAAATATAGGTTTGATTTTTGCGGCTCTGCCAGTATTTTACTGTCTACATAGGGATATATAAAGGATTGCAGCGTGAGCTTGCCCTCCTTAACCAGATAGGCCGCAAGGCGGCACAGAGTTTTAGGTGATGCACCTGATATAATAGTATACTCCATGACAGCACGTGTCAGGGAACCCGCACACGAAACACGATTGGAATATTCGTGCGGCCTCCTGCGTCCTTCCTTAGTTCTTTTTGCAACTTTACTCTGCCAAAATGTCAAGTATCTTTGATGAACGCTCAATAAATTCAGCCATTCTCTCGTCTGAGAGGGGCTGAATCATCAGGTCAGCTAAATCCACCACCTGATTGCAAATCAGCTCTGTTTTAGCTTCATCCTGGCAGGTATCCAGCCATTTGATTAAGGGGCTGTTGGAGTTAAGCAGCAGGGATTTTTCCTCAGGCAGCTGCATAGACTCACCGTAAAAGCGTGACATCTCCTTAAAGCGGCGCATTTGCTCATCGTATATCATCATAGCGTGTACGCTTTTATCCTCAAAGCTCTCGGCACTCACCTTTAGGTCATTGTTACCCTCAGCCTTGCGGAACAGGGCTGTTAGCCTCTCTAAATCAAGCTCCACCGCCTCATCTGATTTAATTGCAGCTGTGTCTGAATCTATGCGCTTAAATTTAAGCCCTGTGTCGGAATACTCCAAAAAGCTTATAAAGTTCAAATCAATAACATTGACAAAAAGTGCTACAGTATAGCCCTTTTGTGTGTACAGCTTGATTGCGGCAGTTTGTCTTTTGGCATCGTTGGCATAGTAGATGGTTTTATCCTCATCTGCTGCCTTTGCGCTAAGCTCCTCAAGGCTAAGGCTCTCGCCCTGTGCCGTTTGTATTAGTATAGCCTTTTTTACCTTTTCAAAAAACTTGGCATCCTTCATGCAGCCGTATTTTACAAAGGGATTAATGTCGCTCCAATAGCCATTATATTTTTCCCTGTCGTTTTCGAATATACTTATAAGCTTATCGGCCACCTTGCGGGTAATATATGCCGAGAGCTTGCGCACATAATCATCATTTTGCAAAAATGAACGGGAGACATTAAGAGGCAAATCGGGGCAATCAATAACGCCCCGCAAGAGCAGCAGGAATTCGGGGATAACCTCCTTGACGTTATCTGCAACAAAAACCTGTCCGCAGAACATTTTAACCTGCCCCTCCATAGAGCCCAAGCCCTCATGATAATGGGGGAAGTAGAGTATGCCCTTGAGATTAAAGGGATGGTCGGCGTTAAGATGCACCCAAAACAGCGGCTCGTTATAATCGTTAAAGGTGGATTTATAAAAGGCTCTGTACTCCTCTTCTGTGCACTCCTGCGGCCTTTTTAGCCAGAGCGGGGCTGTCTCGTTAATTTGCTTTGGCTCTTCCCCTTCGCTTATAAGCTTAAGGGGAGTTGAGAGAAATGCGCAGTACTTCTTTAAAATGCCCTCTGTGGTGTAGGAGGAGATGAATTCCTCGCTGTCCTCGGCCAAATCCAGAGTGATTGTTGTGCCTCTGCTCTCTCTGCTGCCTGCGGACATCTCAAACTCCATGCCATCCTTGCTCACCCATTTAACGGGAGCTGCGCCCTCCTGCCATGAGAGAGTATCTATTGTAACCCTTTTGGCCACCATAAAGGCAGAGTAAAAGCCCAAGCCAAAGTGGCCGATAATCTGGCTGCCCTCGCCTGCGCCCTCATACTTTTTAAGGAACTCCTCTGCACCGGAAAAGGCCACCTGATTAATGTACCTTTCAAGCTCCTCCGCTGTCATGCCTATGCCGTTATCCTCAAAGGTGAGCTTTTTGCCCTCCTTATCAATTTTAACAAGTATTTCGTAAGCAGCTTCGGCGTCCTTTGCCGTGCCGAACTGCACCAAACGGCTGTGCTTTGTAATAGCGTCGCTTGCGTTAGACACCAGCTCACGCATAAAAATATCCTTATCAGAATACAGCCATTTTTTAATAATGGGCATAATGTTTTGTGCATTAATTGAAATTTTACCTTTTGTACTCATGATTTTTTAACCTCCGAAGTGTGTTTTTATATTTTTATGTAAAGGCACGCCTTACCCAAACCGATAATAACCCCCGCCTGAGCTATCGCTCTCGTAAGGGTCGGGAATTCTGCCGCCAAATCCGCCCGCTGCGTTGCGTTTAAGCCCAAGGGTCACCTTAAACCTATACGCCCACTCTTCTGCAAAGCTCTGCTTTTTAACAGCCAGCTCTTTGGGCACAAGAGAATTATTCCGTGAGATATACAGTGCTATACCGTTCTTTTGATAATCGTACAAAATGCGCTCTAAGTCGGTTTGAACGGACTGCACAGTCCTAACTATAATTTTGCTTATCCCCTTGCTTTTTAAATATGAAGCAGAGGGCATGTCCTGCGGGAAGACGCACCAGCGGTTATCGTATGCACCCTTGGCCTTAATGCCGTTCATGCGGTTTAAATCCAGCATAAAAACAGGAGGGGCATCCTTGGGCAATTTGATCTTTGCAAGAGTATTTGCGCCGCTGCACAGTGCCTCTGTCAATTTCCATACATGCACAAGAGCCCTGCCCTCACCTCTTACACCGTTGTAAAGCGGAACAGGGCGGTATCCTTTTGCGGCAAAGGCAAGAGCCTCCTTAACACTTTGCTCTTCAGGCAAATCTACAATAATCATCGTTCGTAAATCCAGCTGTACAGGTGCGTCGGATACCGGCAGCAATGCCGCACTGTTTGAAGAAGAAAGACTTGCAAACAGCACAGGCTTTGCCCAGGCTGTCCACTCCGCATTATCGGGAGCCCATATTTTATATAGGTCAACATTAGAAATTTTATCGAACATCGGTTACTCCTTTACTTATAAGCACGGGCACATCCTGAGCATTTTCGTCTATACGGGCGGTTTCGCTTAATCTGGCGTAAAATCCGGCGGCCTTTCCATCTACTGTAAACACCCCAAGGCATGCGTGGAATTGCTTGCCGTCTGGGGCTTTTACAGGTATGCTGTTAAACATGTGCTGAGCCACCCACAGCCTTTTTTGCCGCCTGGCCGCCTTTTCTATTTTAATGCGCTCCTTTTCTGTAATAGCTCCCTTTATAGAGATTCCGCTGCCTACCCTGCCAAATGCAGGCTTATAAATCCAGTTTTCCTGCCCTTTGGGAATGGCTTTAGGCTCTTTTGTCTCGGGAAGCAGCTCCTTCCAATAGGGAATATCCAAATTCAACTCATCCCACACCAGCGGCAGACGTTTAGATTGCGTTAAAATTGCAGCGGGATGGCTGCAGCAGGGGAGGTCACAGTCAAAATACCCCTGCCAATTTGAATCGTGAGGCAGATCTGTCATCCACTCAAGAGGGAAAAATCGCACTAAACCGTCAATTGCGCCCTCCTCCCCCTCAATTATGCTGTAGGCTTTTTTGCCCTGCCATTGTATGTGGTCGGGAGCGGCAAACAGTGTACGATAGCCGTTTTGATTGAAATAATCCCCTAAAAACTGCATAACCTGCCTGTCGTCAGCATAGGAGGTGGCGTGTATAAAGGCAATGCGGCTGCCCCTTTTAAGCTTGTCTTTAAAGGATTTTAGCAAGTGCTCCGCAACATTTTCCCCTGCTTCAACATTTTTAAACAGCTCCCCTGCAACCTTGGGCAGGATAGAGGCCTCCGCCAAGCCTCCCGGGACATCGCTATTGACCTCCGAAATCCTCCAGCCCTCATCTGTGGGGTGAAAGTCAAAGCGCATTAGGCGGATATTTTTACCACGGCGGTAGCTCTCCATGCTGCGCAGAGGCCTTTTAATTTTGCCTGAAAAGCCCATAGCTCTGTGCAAATCCAGCTTGGTAAGCAGAGCCTCCTCCATGTCCATTACTTCAAGAGAGAGCTTTTCGGCAAGGAATGACAGCTCCTGTGCAGTTTGAGGTGTAATTAGCAGTGCATGACGGGAGACAGTGTTGGAATCCTTAACCTGAGGGTCCCATTTGTAGGCCCTAAAAATTACCTCATAGCGGTAATTTGAATATTTTTCTTCGGGAATTTGCAAAAGTGTAAGCAGCGGCTTTTTTAACATATCTTGACACCATGTGTCGCAGGCAGTGGTTGCCGACCAAATCAAGATTTGGGGCAACTGTGCATGGGTGCTGTTAGCCAAATTAAAATTTGGACAGCACCGCAAGCCCGCACACAAAACATCATAAAAATATCTTGCTGGGCTTCCTGCGTCCTTCCTTGTTTTTTGTTTCAAACCTTAACTAAACTATAAATTGGATTAACAGGCAGCGGCGGCAGGGCGTACAGGGCAAAAATTGCGGCAGCTATATATGCTACACCTAAAAGCAACGAGAAGTATAAGCTTAAAGCTTTGTTTGCACCTGCCCTTTTGCTTGCGGCAAACAGCAGCTCAAGCAGGATGAATACAGCGGTTAATATAAGCACAGGCCAGCCGTCAAGGAACTCTATAGCAGTGCTTAAAAAGGACGTCCAGTCCCCCGCAGAGGCACGCCCAAGTATAATTCCGCTTGATAAAAGATATGCGCCTGTGCGGATTCCGCAAAAAATATCTCTGTCTACTGTGATTTGCCTGAAAATCCCTGTTACAGCATTTGCTATAACTCCCAGAAGAACCCAAGCAGCAAGGCCGAGGCCTCCCGCAAAAAAGACACACCACCAGCCAGGGCCGTCGCCTATATTTGCGCCTGCATAAATTACGGTTATGCCCAAGCCGCCTCCAATCACAGCGGCGGCAGCGGCAGAGTTGCACATGTTAAGCACATCGTCAATCCATGATAAATCGAAAAAGAAAAACATTAAGGAGAGGCCAAAATAAAGCCAAACCATGCCTATAAGAAGATAAAATAATATGTATATTTCAGAATCCACCACGTCAAAGGAGGCAAGCTTTATAAGCGTATAATAAACTGTAATAAGTGAGGCCACAGGCAAAAGTGCGAGGGACAGCCGCAGCCCAACATTACGCTTTAAGGGCGTTCCGCCTAAGGTTTGCCTGTACCATCGTGATAAAAATTTGTAAGTAAAGAAGCAGGAAGCGAGAAAAACAATTATTTCAGAAAAGTCCATGGTTCATCTCCTATAATGTTGAAGCTATTAAAACAGAGCTATAGCAGTGCTTTGCAAGCTAAATATCAATTGTAAGCAATATAGAATTATCCTCCAGCAATGCTTCTTCTGCAATTTGCATATCGCTGTCTTTTAGGCTTTCAACCAGCTTGTTATAGGTATACGACTGCGTGTTGTTCAGATATTCACGGTCAAAGCACTCCAGCTCCCGCAAGAAGGCTTCAATATCATCAATGCCCTTAACACTTACAAAAAACGGAGAAGCTAAAGCCTCCCGCTTGTACTCAAGACGGATATTCCCCACCTGACAGAGCAGCTCTTTTTCAGAGAGCACTACCACCTGCAAGCCGTGCTCCCGCAAGGTTTTTTCTAAAAGCTCTGTGCTGTTAAAAATTGTTTCTATGGACGGAAGCTCTGCGCTTTCTACTCCTTGATACAGCTCTTTGAGGTGATTTATATGCCTAACCTGAGCTTCTGCCGCTACGGCAAGCAAGCCCTTTGACCCAAGGGCTAAAGCTGCGCCCGCCGCTATTCCTGCGCCTGTAACAGCCGCCCCTGAGGTTGTTGCCCCCAAGGCAATAGCCACAGGCACAAGTAGTAGAGAAATAGACATATACAGTCCTCCTAAAAATCGATAGTGCGGCCTCCTCGGCTTTGGTTGATGTCGCTATTATCACTGTTATCTGAGCTTGCAATATAATCAACTAAATCCTCTTTAGCCGTGGCCGCCACAGCCCGCACGTTCGCCCAATCCCTAAGTGCCATAATCTGCTCCTTTTGGGTTACAGAAAGTGGAACCATGTTCGAAATAACACCCTTTAAATCGGTTTCCAGCAAATCTCTCTCATTAAAAAATGCTTCGTAAAGTGCAGATATAACAACCTGCTCAATCTCTGCGCCCACAAAGCCCTCTGTCATATCGGCAAGCTCATATAATAGAACATTGCTTAGCGTGCCGCCAACAAACAGACTTTGTGCAATATCTGTGCCGTTAATCCGCTTTTTTAAATGCAGCTCAAAAATATCCCTGCGCTCTGGTCTGGTGGGCAAATCTACAAAAAAGATTTCGTCAAACCGCCCCTTACGCAGCAGTTCAGGCGGTAAGCCGTGGATATTGTTGGCAGTGGCAATAACAAAAACAGGTGCTGTTTTATCCTGCATCCAAGTTAAAAATGTGCCAAATACACGTGCACCAGTGCCGCTGTCGCCTGCGCCGTTTGAGCCGCCCAAGCCTTTTTCAATTTCATCTACCCACAAAATGGAGGGTGCAACTGCCTCGGCCGTTTGCAATGCACGGCGCATATTTTCCTCTGAGCTGCCTACAATTCCGCTAAAGATTTTTCCCATATCTAAATTCAGCAGCGGAAGCTGCCAAATAGCACTCATGGCTTTTGCAGTTAGACTTTTACCGCAGCCCGGCACACCTGTAATAAGCACACCCTTTGGTGCAGGAACATTATATTTTTTTGCCGAATCCAACCAGGTGTTGTTGCGCAACTGCAGCCAGCGTTTTAAATTTTCAAGCCCGCCAATATCATCAAGCTTTAAATCACTCCTGACAAATTCCAAAATTCCTGTTTTGCGAATAACCTGATTCTTTTCTTCAAAGAGAATAGAAATATCCCCAAGGCTAATCCGTCCGTCCTCTACCATGGCACGGGCAAAGGCATTTTCGGCCTCTTGCAGCGTTAAGCCCAATACAGCTTTAGAGAGTTTTTCTTTGTCCTCCTCTGCAAGGTCATTGACCACCGCAGTATTTGCTGTAAGCATTTCATTAAGCTTATTTTTTAAATCCTCAACCGTGGGAAGCGGGAACTCAAACACCGATATATCCTTTTGCATATCATCAGGAATTATCAGCGTGGGAGAGATAAAAATTACGTTCTTTTTAAGAGTGCCGCTGTTAAGCACGGGGATAATATCCCGCAGCTTGCGAATGATTCCATACTCCGCAGGGCGGTGTCCCACGCCAAAGTACACGTGAAAATCCTTGAGGATGAACACAGCATTTTCATTCACGCTTTTAATAAAATTGATAGCGGTAACGGGGTCGTTAGTGGACTTTATCTGTGCGCCGTTGTTATCTGTGAAGCCCTCTGTCTGTGTCCATGTAAACACCTTGCGCACCGTTTTGATTATTTCGGCATCTCCCGCCACTGCACGAATCATTGCAACCGCACGCTCTTCCTCCCATGTTGGTATATAAAGATATGGAAAGCGAGCCTTTAAAAGGCCGCCCAACCCACACATAAGCTTGTTGTATGCCATTATTAGTTCTCCTGTAACAATGTTTTTATTTGTGAAAAATCTCCCATGCCATTCACCAGCACAGTGCCGTTTGTTGCTATTCTCACTTCAATTTGGTTTTTAATATTGGATATATCTGCCTTGCTGTAGCGGTTAGTCAAAAATCGGTATTGCTGATTTTTTGAGCCAACCCAAGGACGGCTTAAATCAAATTGCGCCTGTACAAATGCACCGTCAATAAGCAAATCTGTATAGCCTAATAAGTTGTGATATTCAGCGTTATTGGCCGCACGCAGCTCCTCATAGGTAAAGCCTGTGAACACCGTGAGCGAGAGCCCCTGTGACTTTATATTTGCGGCTAATTCAGCCAAGGCAGAGGGTTGCTCAAAGGGCTCACCACCTAAAAAGGTAACGCCCTCAATATGCGGTGCAGCGCAAATCAGCTTAAACAGCTCCGCAGTATTTATAAGCCTTCCGCCATGGTGAGTCCAGGTCTCCGTTGCCATGCAGCCTCTGCAATGGCGGCTGCACCCTTGAACCCACAGGCAAAAGCGGTTGCCCGGGCCCGCCATTTTTGTCTGCTTTAACATGCGGTATACTCGTATTTTCATCAAATGTCAATTACCCTGCCCGAGTTTGACTGCGGTGCAGGCTGCGGCGATATTGCCTGCTGCGTATTAGCCGCAACATAAGCAAAATTTGGAATCTGCATTGCAAAATGGGGCATTAGCTCCAGTCTATTGCAAAAATCACCCACAGAAACAAACCTGCCAATTTGCGTGCGAATTTCAACCGCTTTTTTTGCCAAGGCTATGCCCACCCCCGGGAGTGCCGCCAGCCTTGACTCGTCGGCGGTGTTAAGGTCTAGCTTTAATTGAGGCATAGCTTGCGGCGCATAGTTGAGAGGTGCAGAAGGTTGGGGTATCTGTGCTTGCGGCTGCAAAATCCCCGCTTGCGCAGGAGGTATATTGTTGCCAAAATAATCCCTGCGTATTTCGCCTCTATAAGCTTCACGGGTTGAATCCTGCAAATCCAGCACCGCTTCACGTCGTATCAGATACTCCTTGCGCACTAAAAACGCATGTATAGGTGCGCACAACCAGCTCAAGCAAGTGATTACCATCAATATATGATATAAAGCATCAATGTTTTTAAACTGACCCGATATATATGCTGTGCCAAAGCCTGTCAAAAGATAAGCTATGCCAAACCATATCCATTTGCGCTTGCCTGAACGCCCGCCAATCCAAAAAAAAGCAGTGCTTTCAAGTAGAGGAATAAATGTCCATATAATCCACAGTGAGTTTCTAAACTCCCATGCCTTGCCCCTGTTTGTTATTTTCATTGCAACCACTATGTGTTAGAGAGCCCGCACACCAGCATTATATAAAAAAGTAACTGCTGTGCCTGCGTCTCTACCTTTCGTATTTTTTTCAAACTATTCCCTTTTCTTTTAAGCTTTCTATTTCTAAATTTGCGTCAAAGTCTGTATTTTCAAGCTCGTAATATTCGTTAGTATAGGCACTTTCTACGGTTTTGGCACTTAATATCTGTTCCAGCACTTGAAGATACTCCGTGCATTTTTCGCCCTTTATTCCCAGCGTTTTGGCCTCTATCCTACCGTCTGGATAAAGCCGAACCTGTAGTTGCTTTTTCATACCGTCACCTACTGTATTAAAATATATGCCTATTGTATCATAAAAACAAGTTATACACAAGTAAAAATATGGTATTTTTTAGATATTTGCATAAAGCAAGTTTAGCGGCAGGTCATTTGCAACAACTGCCGAGGCGAGAAAAGTCCATGATTTATCTCCTATTTTTTAATGCTTGGGGTATAGTTCTTTAAAATATTTTTAATAAAATTAGCTTTGCAAACATTATAATATGGATAGTAGTAAAAGCCCCAAAGGCATGGCAATACAATGATAAATGCGATATTCAAAAGAATTATTAAAATAAGATTATCGGGCTTGTTCATTACAGCTATTGCGGCATACAGACCTGCTGGAATAAGTCCCAAAATAAACCAAGGTAAAAATGAGATTTCAAATTTTATAAGCTCAATAAAATTATCTTTAGCAAGTGTAAAAGATTTTAAAATGATTTTAAATATATTTTCATTTGAATTTATTACCAACAGCTGGTTTACAAAAAACAAACCAAACTCTATCACCAAGGGAATAGCTAAAACCATTAAATTAAGCCATCTTAAGGCATTATTATTTAAAGCTGTTGCTGTGCTTTGCAGCTTGTCTGCAATTAAGCTCATGGCTTTAAAGAATACCTGACTTATAACAGTAAAAATAAGGATATTTATAACAAGCTTTTTATTTAATTTAAATTCTTTTCCGCCGCTGAGGCAAAAGGATATTAAGGTGCAGTAAAATAAAGAGCTAATAATGCTTGATATTATGCCGCTTAGCTCGAATGAAAGCCTTAGCGGGTGTGAGGCATACATTTCCTGAGGGACTAAGGCCTGCCCTCTCAAGGACATCTCTAAATAATATAGTCCATATTTTAAAAGAAGTGCCAGCAGCGTTGCAGCCATATAAACAGCAAACATCTTAATGAGAGTTTTTTTATTTTCACGGTAAAAAATCCGGCTGTTCTTTTTTAGGTCTTTCATAGTGCTGCCCCCCTTAAAGTAAATTTAGATGTTTTATTGTATCACTTTTTTGTGCTATTGTCCAGTTAAAAATATAATGATTTTGATACAAAAAGAGCTGCGGCACTTCTACCATGCCGCAACCCTTTTTTAATCAAATCTTACAAATAGTTTTTCATGGTATCATCGCTTATCAGCGATGGGCCGCCAAAAATATACACAGCATCCGGCTGTATATCGGCAAGGGCAGCTTTGACTGCCGCATTAACGGATTTATTGTTCACAAGCAGCAGCGGTGCGCCTATCTTTGCGGCGTAGGCCGAGCCTGCCAGAGCGTCGGGGAAGTTTGCACCCGACGCCACAGCGGCGGCGTTTGCCGTAAATAGGGGCTTGTTGGCATTGTAAATTGCCACAGAGGTGGAGTACCTCTCGCCGCCTGAAAGACGTGTTGGCGAGGGAAGCCGATTCATAACCGCCTCTGCCACGGAGGACGAGCCGCCCAGCACTACAGAGCTTTTCACATCTATGCTATTGATATAAGCTGCTGTATCGGAGTTAAGCTTTATTTGGTCACTTGAGGAGGTGAACAAAATAGGACAGCCGTCAAGTGCAGCCGCAGGGCCGGCCGCCAGTGCATCCGGGAAGTCGTTTCCATTTGCAACATAAACCTTATCAAAGGCTTTAATTTTATACAGTGTCTTTGCTATTTCAACCGCTGTAGAATAGCGGTTGTCGCCCTGTATGCGGCTGACGGTAACTGTAGAGCTTGCAAGCTGCTTTTCAAATTCTGCTTTAACAGAGCTTGTCCCTCCCAAAATGACTATATTTTTGGCCTTTAAATCCTTGATTGTTTGCAGCACAACGTCTTCCAAGGCATTGCCGTTGCCTGTGAGCAAAATTGGCGCATCAAGTGCCTTAGAGAGCGGGCCGCCCGCAAGTGCATCTGCAAAGCTTGTGCCGTTGGCCAGTATGACTGTGTCAGCCTGTTCCCATCCGGCTTTAGCTATGTTTGCCGCTGTTTCGTATCTGTTACCGCCGGAAAAGCGCACTGCACCGAAGGTATTTTGATCTCCGATAGTCTCAGGCTCGCTGGCCTCCGCCTCAATAAAGGTTTGCATGGTGGTGTCGCTTTCTGCTCCGCCGCCGCCAATTGTCACGCCTCCGTTTGAAACAGCAAAAGCGATTTGCTTGGTTTTGCCTGTTCCTTCAAAAGAAATCATGTCCCAAGGGGTGTTGCTTGTGCCTATGTCAACTGTAAAATCAACCTTTTCATCGGCCTGCACCAAATTAGAGATAACCGCTGAGCCTGCATTTGAGGATTCAACTGCTGCGCAAAAATCATTGCTTAAAACAGCTACATCCAGCTGGCCTGCTGTGGAGGTAAATGTAAAGGCTTCGCTGTTTGGAACTGTAAATGTCATTGTTGCAGGTGCGTCAGGGTCATCTACAGTGCTGTTAACTATAAATGAAAAGTCGCTTACCTCCATTGTTCCGCTTAAAGCTCCGTCTGCACTGTTAAAGACAAGGGTTTCACCTGAGCTGTTTGTTGCTATAATATTCCCCATTGCTTTTAATGAGAGAAGGGCGTAATCGGCAGAGCCTGCAGCAGGAGCAGATATAGCTGCCGGGGCTTTTTTAGGGTTTATAACCATATCATTATTTGGCCCGTCAATGTCTATCGTATCAAAGCCGTAAACATCGGAAAAAAATTGAAGATAAGTAGGCTTGCTCGTTTGTGAAGAAGTAAAGGTTTTATAATCATCGCTTATTTTAATAAAAGAATAGTTATTCTTTGCATTGGGGTCACTGACGTATAAATAGTGCTCTCCGGAGACTGTATCTTCCTCATATCCTATTACCAAAACAGCATGACCACTCAAGCTAAGTAGGTTAGAACCCCATGCGTAGCAAAGCACAATTGGTTCTTTTGCAGTTTTTGCACTCTCAACTAGTTTTTTATAACCCGTGCTTATTGAACCGCCGGAAGCAGAATAGGCGAATAGATAGCTCGGAGAGGTGAGCACCTGTGAAATCTGGTAGTAGTTTATTGCGCTTTGTAAATCGTGGTTATATTTCGGTTGTACCAGTTCACGGATATTTTGCTTACCTGCATCTTTATCTTTATCGCTGAAGTTTTTTACAATGTCTATTTGGCCTGTGCTATTAAGCAGTTCTGTCACGGCCATGCCATAGCAAGAGCCGCCCCAGCTGTGCTTGCGGAACTTTTGCAAGGCAAATTTTAAAAGCCCATATTCAATCCAAGAAAAAATCTTCCCAAAACCACTACCATAGACTGCGTTTTTTGTGTATTTTAGCAGCGTATCAAAATCTCTATTTGACATATTATAGCGGTAGCTATCCCAAGTGCTGTCATAGCCAAGATCAGTAGTAGGATTCTTAAAAAAGTCTGTGTCCGTATTAGCAAAGCTATAGTGATTACTCCACCTAAAGATTGTGTCCTCACGCCAAACAGCATAAAGCACTAAATCAGGTCTGTCGTCCTCAGTAATTATTTCTCCCGGCAAATAATCAACTGTTGCATCCGGTGACGACGAAAGTGACCAGCCCATAAATGTGAAAAAAGGCTTATACGGCCTATCATAGGCAAGATGTAAAGGCACATTGCGAACCTTTGCCTGCTCGCTGGGAACATATATAGGGGAACCGAAGTAATTTGTGTCAACATATGTTATCATGTAAGTGCCATCGTTGGCTGCCCAAACAGCATGCAGCGTCATGTCATAAGTGTTAACAGTAATTAAGTCTCCGGCAAAATATGTGGGAGCTGTGGCTGCTGTGCTTAACGACCAGCCAAGAAAGGTGAAGCCGTCCCGCAGGAGTAAACTGCTTGACACCGTAAGAACGTGCCCATAAGGGAGATTGGGTATTGTTCCATTAATATGGTAGTTAGAAGCATTGTTAACGTCATAGGTAAAGGTTGTTGTATCGTGTATTTCAATTTTTTTGTACTGTGTTACCTGATTTGCAGTTAGCGTAGCCTTTACAACTATATGAACATAGTAGATTCCGTCGGCCAAGCCGGCACTGGAGAAGGAGTAGTCAACCAAATTTTTGGTAAAGGTCTCTGATTGCGCTAATATTGTGCTTTCGGCGGCAGGAGAACTCCTAATGTAAAAGGTAGTGCTGACAAAATCGTTTCCTGCGGCAAGACCCTCAACGGAGATAGGCTCGCCCTTAAGATAGTCAGTTTTGTTAACGGTAAAAATGACTATTGAGGCCGCCGAGGCGTTAAAGCCTATACTTACTATGCTTAACATGAGTGCTGCAACTAAAAGCAGTGCCAATACTCTTTTAAAAACGCCTGTTTTCGTTTTGATATGTTGCATAATTTTTCTCCTTTTCTATTTAAAATTAAAGTAACTGTTTACCTGTAAAGTATACTGCTATTGAGCTTAAAATTCAAGTGGCAGAGCCCTTTTGTAACTATATGACATAAAAATTCACATTATAGCCGAACCACTCAAAAATCGACTTGCCTGTGATAAAAATTTAAGATCTGTTATAATCAAAGCACTGGACAAAACCCAAAATTTACGGTAAAATATTTATCGGCAAGACATACACATGCTGCCGATTTTATAATTTAAGGTAAGAATTTATGACATTACTTGGCGCAACAGGCTTAACTAAATATTTTGGCAGCCGCCTGCTGTTCGGCAACGCCTCCTTTAACATTGAGGATGGGGAGCACGTGGGGCTTGTGGGTGCAAACGGCTGCGGCAAAACCACTCTGTTTAAAATTTTCACAGAGGCAGAGAGCTATGACGAGGGCAGCTTTTTTATAAACAAGCTAACACGTGTGGGCTATATGGAGCAGTTCTCTCTATCTGAGGAGGGGCTAACCGCCTATGACGAGGTGCTAAAATGCTTCAAACCCCTTATGGATATAGAGGATGAGCTTGAGCATATACACAGCCAAATAGAATTGGCTGCCTCTCCTGTAGAAGCTCTGGTTGAACGCCAGATATTCCTGCACGAGGAATACGATAGGCTGGGCGGACTAACCTACAAAAGCCGCACCCGCTCTGCCCTGCTGGGCTTGGGCTTTGGTGAGGATAAAATAAGCCAGAGCACCGCCACCCTAAGCGGCGGTGAGAGAGCCAAGGTCAGCCTTGCCAAGCTGCTGCTCTCAGGGGCCGATTTGCTGCTGCTGGACGAACCAACCAACCATCTTGACATACCATCCGTGGAGTGGCTGGAGGAGTTTTTAAGGGGCTTTAGCGGGGCTTTTATCGTAATTTCCCATGACAGATATTTTCTTGATAGCATTACCAACCGAACCATTTTACTTGAAAACTCACGCCTGCAAAGCTTTAACGGCGGATACTCCGCACACTTGGAACAAAAAAGCAAAAATGTTGAAATTCAAAAGCGGCACTATGATAACACCATGCGTGAAATCAAGCGCATTGAGGGCATTGTGGCTCAGCAGAGGCAGTGGAACAGGGAGAGGAACATTAAAACGGCGGAATCCAAGCTAAAGCAGATTGCAAGGCTTGAAAAAACCTTGGTTAAGCCGGATTCGGCCACAGACGACCTCAGCTTTAGCTTTAAAATAAAAAACGAGAGCGGCACAGAGGTTCTAACCGCCGATAAGCTTGCCCTCTCCTATGGCAGCAAGGAAATTTTTGACAATGTGGGCATCCTGCTGCGCAAGCGGGAGAGGGTGTTTTTGCTGGGCGCAAACGGCTGCGGCAAGACCTCCCTGTTTAAGGTTCTCTGCGGCAAGCAGGCAGGCACAGCGGGCATGTATTGGCTGGGCTCGCAGATTGACGCAGGCTATTACGACCAAACTCAGGCGGGGCTTAACTCACTAAATACTGTGCTTAGCGAGGTGTGGAACGCCTTCCCCAAAATGATAGAGACCTCCGTGCGCAGTGCGCTTGCGGCCTTTTTGTTTAAAGGGGATGAGGTTTACAAGTCTATCGGGGAACTCTCAGGGGGCGAAAAGGCCAGGATTTCTATACTCAAGCTCATGCTCTCACAGGCTAATCTGCTGTTTTTGGATGAGCCTACCAACCACCTTGATATAGCCTCCTGCGAGGCCTTGGAGGACGCTCTGTTCGGCTATGAGGGTACACTTTTCATCATCTCTCATGACAGATATTTTATAAACAAGCTTGCCGACAGAATCTACTTTATGGAGGATAATGGCTTAACTGAATATTCTGGCAATTATGATGAGTACATAGAGCGCAAAAAAAGCCTGAGCACTCAGACTCAGGCCGATGCACCCGCCCCCGTTAAGGTAAACGAGTATAAGCTTAAAAAGGAGCAGCAGGCCAACGAGCGCAAGCGTCAAACGGCCTTAAAGCGCACAGAGGAGAACATCATCCTGCTGGAGGAGGAGCTGGCTAAGCTGGAGGAGGCCTTAAGCAGCCCCGAGGTCTCCACGGATTATGAAAAGGTGATTGATATTACAAAGCAGATAGAGAGCAAGCACAGGGAGCTGGAGCAGCTGTTTGAGGAGTGGGCGGATTTGGATAGTTGAAAGTTTTTTTAATGCGTAATTCGTAATTCGTAATGCGTAATGCGTAATTAATGGGTATTTGCTGCGCAAATTTTGATTTAAAGGGTTTGTAGTACCACTTGTCATCTAAAACTTGACATACAATCAATCATATGATATACTGTAAATAAAAAAGCGAGGTATATCATTATGACAGCAAGAGAAGTTTGGTTAAGCGAAGAGCAACGC
>JAISYX010000065.1 GCA_031269595.1 Oscillospiraceae bacterium | reverse complement strand
CTAAAAAAACCGTAGGGGCAGACACATAGGTCTGCCCCTACGAACTATTTAATCAAAATTTGCGAAGTAAATTCATATTAATTATGCATTATGAATTAAAAAACTCATATGTAAACTTTTTATTAACATATGCTGCTAGAGGCTAGAAACCAGAGGCTAGAAGCTAGAAATTGCCCAGTCGCAGCTCCCGCTATAAATTAAGGTTAAACTACTTTTTAATCAAAATTTGCGAAGCAAATTAACCATTAATTTTCAACTTTCAACTTTCAATTTTCAACTTAAAATTACTCAGATGTAAACTTCTTATTAACATATCCCCCACCTGCAAAGCCCATGCCTTAGCCGTTTTTAGCCTCGAAAAGCCCGCCTAAAATCAAGCAAAAATTGACTTTTATGCAGGATTATGCTATAATGTAACCCTAAAGCTTTACGCTTCGTAGGGGCGAATTGCATTCGCCCGCAGACTTGGCCGAATATTTGAGAGCGGGAGGAATGTTACTTTTCTACCGCCTCTCTGGCATGCGTCATTGCGAGCACCGCTGAGCTTGAGTTTGGCCTTATGTTACAAGTGCGAAGCAATCCAGTGTACCAAGCCCCTGTGCGACTATGTAACATCTGGCCTTGCGCCACTGGATTGCTTCGCACACCGAACTTTGCTGTTATTCCGGCTTGGTTGCGTGCTCGCAATGACGCAGCTTTTATGGGTTCAAAGTCATTTGACGCACCGCTGTAACATTTCGGGCGAATGCAATTCGCCCCTACAAATCATAAAAAACATTAGGAGCTTAAAATATGAAGCTAATTTCATGGAATGTAAACGGCCTGCGAGCCTGCCTTGGCAAGGGCTTTATAGAATTTGCCAAGCGTGAGGACGCCGATATTTACTGCGTGCAAGAGACCAAAATGCAGCCTGAGCAGGCCGAAATCCCGCTGGAGGGCTACACTCAATATTGGAACAGCGCAGATAAAAAGGGCTATTCAGGCGTTGCTGTTTTTACAAAAACAGAGCCTCTCTCGGTTGCAAAGGGCATAGGCCTTGACGAGCACGACCATGAGGGGCGTGTGCTAACCTTGGAATTTGAAGATTTTTATCTGGTTAACTGCTACACTCCCAATTCACAGGACGAGCTGCGCCGCTTGGAGTATCGCATGGAGTGGGAGGAGGCCTTTCGTGCCTATTTGATTGGCCTTGATGCCTCTAAGCCCCTGCTGCTCTGCGGTGATTTAAACGTGGCTCATAAGGAGATAGACCTTAAAAACCCCAAAACAAACCGCCGAAATGCGGGCTTTACAGATGAAGAAAGAGGCAAGCTGACAGAGCTGCTTGCCTCCGGCTTTATTGATACATGGCGATATTTTAATCCTGATTTAGCGGGCGTTTACTCTTGGTGGAGCTACCGCAGCCGTGCCAGAGAGAACAACGCAGGGTGGCGCATAGATTACTTTATAGCCTCTGATAGGCTAAAGGAAAGGCTTAACCAGCCCAAAATCTACACAGAGATAACAGGCTCAGACCACTGCCCCGTGGGTATTAGCTTGAGTTAAGGATAAATCAAAAAACTTTCAATTTTTAATTATTAACAGGCACTTCGTCCTCTGACTTAACTGTCTTTAGTGCTTGCGAGAGCTGGTCGGCGCAGGAGGTCTTTTTAAAGCCGCACTGTATGCCCTCCAGCTTGGCGATAACAGCATCAAGAGGCATTCCGTCAACCAGTGAGGCTATAGCCTTAAGATTGCCATTGCAGCCCCCCGCAAACTTTATATTCTTAACTAATCCGTCCTCAACATCAAAATTAACCTGACTGGGGCATACCCCTTTTGTTGTATAAGTATAATTCATAAGCTTATTTTTAGGGCAGACTTGCCCTTTCCTCCTAAATTTATTGCAAGTTTATTTTACTTCAAAAAGCTCAGCTTGTCCATACTTTACATAAGCAAATACCACTAGAAAGGCAGTGCGCAAGTGAAAAAAAGCATACTTTGACGGTGGGCAAAGCCGGAAAGAAATTAAGTGATTTTACATAGATTTAACATAACTGTGCTTTTACTCCTAACATTGCCAAGGTATTATTGAACCATACCAATAATAAAAAAGATAAAAATGACATGGAGGAAAACACATGAAAAAGCTTCTTGCAATTATCACATCGGCACTGTTAGCACTTACACTTGCTTCCTGTGCAACCAGCACCACCACTACAAGCTCGTCCGCAACATCTTCTGAGGACGCAACACCCACACTTGGCGCAATCAATGTTGTATCACGTGAAGAGGGCTCAGGCACACGCTCCGCCTTTATTGAGCTAACAGGCGTTGAGCAAAAGAACGCAGACGGCAAAAAGGTTGACTTCACCACAGAGGACGCCGAAATCACCGATAACACCTCACTTATGCTCACAAAGGTTTCAACTAACATCAATGCTATAGGCTATGTCTCCTTAGGCTCTCTTGATTCCAGCGTTAAGGCTCTGAATTTTGACGGCGCAGCCGCAACAGCCGACAATGTTAAAAACGGCAGCTACAAGCTTGCACGTCCCTTTAACATCCTTACAAACGATAAGAAAAAGCTCTCTGCTCCTGCACAGGATTTTGTAGACTTTATCCTCTCAACCGAGGGCCAGAAGATAGTTTCTGATAACCACTACATTGCTCTTGAGGGCACAAGTGCTTACGCAGCCTCAGGCGCAAAGGGTGATGTTACAGTTGCAGGTTCATCCTCTGTTTCTCCCCTTATGCAAAAGCTTATAGAGGCCTACAATGCCCTTACACCGGATGTTAAGGTTAAGCTTGATACCTCAGATTCCGGCACAGGCATAAAGAGCACACAGGACAGCATTTGCGATATAGGCATGGCTTCCCGTGACCTTAAATCAGAAGAGACAGGCATAACAGCAGTTAAAATTGCCACAGACGGCATAGCAGTTATTGTTAATCTTCAAAACCCCCTCGCATCTATAACAAAAGACCAAGTTAAGGATATATACGTAGGCGACATTACCGAGTGGGCAGACGTTAAATAATTAAGAGGTTAAACAAACAATGAAATTCAATGAATTGAACAGTGCACCGCCTTCTTCAAGAAAGCTAAGCAAGCAATTCAAAGGATTGACTAAAAAGACACAAGAGCCGGTGATGAAGACAGTTTTCTTCATCTCGGCTTGTGTTACAATTCTTTGTGTTTTGCTTATCTTCTTCTTCCTTATTCAAAAGGGCTTTCCGCCCATGTCAAAATATAAGCAGGGCGGCATATTAGGCTTTTTATTTGGCCAGTTCCCGGGAAGAAAAGCAGGAGAGCTAACCTCCTGGTGGCCTTCTATGGGCTATTACAGCATACTCCCCTTTATTGTAAGCAGCCTTTATGTAACACTGGGGGCTATTGTGGTTGGAGTGCCTATTGGCCTGCTCTCGGCCATATTTATGGCATACTTCTGCCCAAAAAGAATACATAAAATAATAAGCCCGCTAATTTCATTGATGGCGGGCATACCTTCGGTTATATACGGTTTTATAGGCGCATTTGTGCTTGTTCCCTTTGTGTACAATACCTTTGGCGGGCCCGAGGGCAAGCTAAAGTCGGGCAGCACGCTGCTCACGGCCTCTATTGTTTTGGGCATTATGCTTTTGCCCACAATTATAAGCGTTGCCGAGAGCTCCATAAGAGCAGTGCCCGAAAGCTACTATGAGGGTGCTCTTGCGCTGGGAGCTTCCAAGGTGCGCAGCGTGTTTTTTGTGGTAGTTCCTGCGGCTAAATCGGGAATTTTTGCGGCGATAGTCCTTGGAATAGGCCGTGCCATAGGCGAGACCATGGCGGTTAAAATGGTGGTTGGCGGCTTGACCAAAATGCCCCATAGCTACCTTGACGGCGGCCAGCCTATGACGGCCGAAATAGCCACGGAGTTAGGCTATGCCGGCCCTGAAAAGGAGGCCTATCTGTTTGGAATAGCACTGGTTTTGCTGGTGTTTATATTAATAATCAACTTTGTGCTTGCGGCCATAAAGGGCGGCTCTAAAGAGGGCAAAAGCAAGAGCTTTATTGCAAAGGCTGTTGACAGCAGCAAGCTGGCAAGGTCTATGCAGGCAAATGCGGCAAAGCGTGCCCTTGCCAGCCTAGAGCGAGGCAAGCAAAAGGCGCAGCAAAGGCTAGCTAAACAGCACAGTGAGAATAAGACAAAGGCAAGCACGGCAAGCAAGCTTACAAAAGGGCCGGACTTAACCTCTGTGGTGCTAAGATTTTTTGTTCTAACAGCCATTGGAATAACTGTAGCTTTTATAGCCTCAATTGTTATTTATATCCTTTACAACGGCATACCAAACCTAAAGCCTCAGTTCTTTGAGCTGGAGTACAATTCTATCAACCTCTCACTTGTTCCCTCACTGCTTACCACAGTTGCAATGGTGCTGCTGGGCTTGCTTATTGCAGGGCCTCTGGGCATTTTTGCAGCGGTGTTCTTAACAGAGTATTCCCGCAAGGATAATCTATTTATAAAGGCCATACGCCTTGCAGCCGAGACTCTGGCGGGCATACCCTCGATAATTTACGGAGTTTTTGGCTATATTACTTTTGTGCACCTTTTTAAAGGCACAAGCCTAATGGCAGGTGTGCTAACTGTTTCAATTATGATACTGCCCCTTATAATGCGCACGGCAGAGGAGGCTATCCTAGCTGTGCCGGATACCTACAGAGAGGGCTCCTTCGGCCTTGGAGCAGGCAAGCTTAGAACAGTGTTTAAAATAGTGCTGCCCTCTGCTGCGCCGGGCATTTTATCAGGTGTTATTCTGGCCATAGGCAGGGTGTTTGGCGAGACAGCCGCCCTTATGCTAACCTCAGGCGCATCCCACGGCTTTGGCGGAGCAACGCTGGCTGTGCATCTTTACAGCCTAACCTTTAACGGCAACGACCATCTTGACGCCCTGTTTGCCACTGCGGTTATATTGCTTATTGTTGCGGTGGGCATAAACGCCCTCTCCTCCTGGACAGCAAAAAAGGTGGGCAAAGGTCAGATAAGCACAGAAAAAACTAAAAGAAAGGCCAAAGCGGTATGAGTAAAGGAGAGCTTATGGATAAATTTATTATAAAGGATTTAAATCTTTTTTACGGTGATTTTCACGCCCTAAAGGACATAAACATTAACATTCCCCAAAATGAAATTACAGCACTTATAGGCCCCTCGGGCTGCGGTAAATCTACCTTCTTAAAAACCCTTAACCGCATGAACGATTTAATTTTGGGCTGCAAAATTACAGGTAAGATTGAACTTGACGGAGAAAATATATATAATAATAAAAGGGTTGATGTAAACATGCTGCGCAAAAGGGTGGGCATGGTTTTTCAAAAGCCAAATCCCTTCCCTATGTCTATTTACGATAACATAGCCTATGGCCCGCGCACACACGGCCAGCACTCAAAGGTGCAGCTGGACGAAATTGTAGAAAAGGCTCTGCGTGACGCTGCAATATGGGAGGAGTGCAAGGATAGGCTTAAAAAGAACGCCATTGCTCTTTCAGGTGGCCAGCAACAGCGTCTTTGTATAGCAAGAGCTCTTGCGGTTAATCCTGATGTTATACTCATGGATGAGCCAACCTCTGCTCTTGACCCTATTTCAACCTCTAAAATTGAGGATTTAGCGGTGGAGCTTAAGGAGAAGTACACCATTATTATTGTTACCCACAACATGCAGCAGGCTGCACGTATCTCAGGCAAAACAGCATTCTTTCTGCTTGGTGATTTAATTGAATACGGTGAGACAGAGGAGCTCTTCTCACGTCCCAAGCATAAGCGCACAGAGGATTATATTACAGGCCGATTTGGTTAATATTAAGGAGTGAATAAATTGCGTAAAAAATACGAACAACAGCTCAGAACCCTGCACGACGGGCTTATTCAAATGGGTGCACTGTGCGAAGAGAGCATTGCAAGCGCAGCAAAGGCACTTATACACGGTGACGATGCAATGAGAAGAAAAGCCATTGCTCTTGAGCAGGAGATAAACCTAGCCGAGCATGAGCTTGGGCAGCAGTGCGTCCGTCTGCTGCTATTGCAGCAGCCCATGGCAGGTGATTTGCGCCACATTACAGCAGCACAGAGGATGATGTCCAACCTTGAAAGGGTGGGGGATCAGGCCGCCGACATTGCCGAAATTTCAGAGTATATGAAGAACAGCTCAGTTAAAAGCGATATACACATAGCAGAGATGGCTAAGGTGGTAAGAAAGATGCTAACCCTTAGCATAGACGCCTTTGTTAAAAAGGATATAGAGCTTGCTGAAGCAGTAATAAAGCAGGATGATTTGGTTGACGATTTGTTTTTAAAGATAAAAACAGAGCTTGTTGAATATCTCATTCGTGACAACTCAAATGTGCAGGATTGCCTTGATTTGCTTATGGTGGCAAAATACTTTGAGCGCATAGGCGACCACGCCGAAAATATAGCCGAGTGCGTTATGTATTATTTAACAGGTGAAATTAAATAAAGAGGCAAGATGCAAGATGTAAGAGGTAAGAACCCTTTAATTTAAATTTGCGCAGCAAATCACCTTAATTTTCAACTTTCAACTTAATTGAAGGGAATGTTTATATTTATGATATACATCCTTGAGGACGAGCCAGGTATACGCAATCTTGTAACCTACACCCTTGAACGCTCCGGCTTTGAGAGCTGCGGATTTGGCACAGTTGCCGAATTCTTTGTGGGCATAAGGGTGCGTGTGCCCTCCTTGGTGCTTTTGGATATTATGCTGCCGGACGGAGACGGCTTAGAGGTGCTTAAAAAGCTGCGTTCCTCTGCAAGCACAAAAAAAGTACCCGTTATGATGCTTACAGCCAAGGATACCGAATATGATAAGGTAATGGGGCTGGAAGCAGGGGCGGACGATTATATGCCCAAGCCCTTTGGCATGATGGAGTTTATAGCCCGCATAAAAAACCTTATGCGCCGCTATGATATAGAAATACAGAGCGAAAATGAATTTAGAATAGGCAAGCTGTATGTAAGCCTGCCCAGACACGATGTACTTGTTGAGGATAACCCTGTTGTGCTTACCTCAAAGGAATTTGATGTATTGGTTTATCTGCTGCGCAATCAGGGGCTTGTGCTAACCAGAGACCAGATAATGAACAATGTTTGGGGCATGGATTTTGACGGTGAGACAAGAACGGTTGATGTACATATACGCTCGCTGCGGCAAAAGCTGGGCGTGTGTGCAGACATAATAGAAACTGTGCGCAGCGTAGGCTATAAAATAGGCTCAAGGCCAAAAACTTAACTATAAGCTTATCCTGCACATGCATCTGTGCAGGATAAACTGCATTTTTGAGGATTGTTACTAACTCGTTTGTAGGACTTTGTAACAGCTAAAACTTTACATTTGCCCACAGAGTTACAGCAATGCACCAAATAACCTTGAAGCCATAAAAGCTGCGTCATTGCGAGCACGCAGCAAAGTCAGAACAAACACAACGTGTGGTGTGCGAAGCAATCCAGTGGAACAAGGCTGGACGTTCGATAGAAGCGCAGGGGCTTAGTGCACTGGATTGCTTCGCACTCGTAACCGCAGTATACACTCAAGCGTAGTGGTGCTCGCAATGACGC
>JAISYX010000022.1 GCA_031269595.1 Oscillospiraceae bacterium | reverse complement strand
GCAAGCTGCTTAAGAACCCGCAGGTTCTGTTGGAAAAGGCCGAAACAGTTGTAGAAGATAATCTTCAATAAAAAGCTTTGTAGGAGGCCGCTAAATGGAAACTATCAAAAAGAAAAACACCGGCAAAAAGATACTAAGTATAGCATCTGTCCTTATTTTTATAGGGGTTTTGACCTTTGTAGGCTTTTATTTTATCTGGCCTATGCTAAAAAGCTTTGAAAATCCCAATGAATTTAAGGCCTATATTGATTCCTATGGTATTTACGGAATGCTCATTTTTCTTGGCATACAGTTCCTGCAGGTGTTCATTGCACTTATACCCGGGGAATTTGTAGAGATAGGCGCAGGCTATGCCTTTGGCGCAATACAAGGTGCTTTGCTGTGCCTGCTTGGAGTCGCAATTGCATCTGCTATAGTCTTTCTGCTTACTAAAACCTTAGGTGTGCGCATGGTTCATCTGTTTATAGATGAAAAGAAGCTTGAAAACAACAAGCTCTTAAACAACCCCAAAAGGCTAAATTCACTTGTATTCATCTTATATCTAATCCCCGGCACTCCAAAAGATTTATTCACCTATATTGTGGGCTTAACTAAAATGAAGCTGCGCACCTTTCTGCTTATAACCACCATAGCCCGCATTCCCTCTGTTATTTCCTCCACTCTTGGGGGCAAATACCTTATGGAAAAGGATTGGAAAAGTGCGGCCATAGTCTTTGGTGTAACAGCTGCATTCAGCGTTGCAGGATATTTATTTTACAACCTTGTTCTAAACCGAAAGAAAAAAGCTTGAAAAAGAAACGAGAAAGGACGCAGGAAGCCCAGCAAAATATTTTTAATAATGCTTTGTGTGCGGGTTCCCTGACACATGGTGTCAAAAATGAAAAACAGATACATAGTCGGAGGCATACTCTGGGGCGTATATCTTATTGCGGCGGCAGTTATTCTTGTTCTAAACCAATTCTTTGGATATTTCAGCTTTGTTGGGCTATTTGAGCTTGCGGCAGTGCTGGTGCTTGCTCCTATTGTTGTTGCAAGCATTGTTAAACTGGAGTTCTTCGGTGCTTTTCTGGCAGTGGGCATATTTGCGGTAATATTTAGCGCATGGCTTGGCATCCCCTATGAAAAAGCTTGGATAGTCCTTGGTGTGTCTGCACTTGTAGGCATAGGCTTTAGCTTGATTTTCAGGGGCTTGCGCCACAAGGTTTGGAAGGGCTATCGTTATCATTTTAACCGCTCTGCTGTGCAGGATAGCACCTCTGACTCAGATACCGTGCAGGTTGAGGCCAGCTTTAGCGAAACCAACCAGCAAATAAACTCCCAAAATCTTAAGTCTGTTTATGTAAAGTGCAGCTTTGGCTCATGCAACGTGTTTTTTAAGGATGCAACTCTTGCTCCTGAGGGTGCAAGCCTTACTCTGGATTGCTCCTTTGGAGGGGTTGAGCTGTATATCCCCAAAAGCTGGAATGTTATACTAAAGGCCTCCGCCTCCTTTGGCGGTATAAGCGAAAAGAACCGCAGCGAGCCCAACAGCACGCAAACTCTTACAATAACAGGTAACGTGAGCTTTGGCGGAGTTACTATAATATACATCTAAGGAGCACAGTATATGAAGTCATCCATAACCGAGGTAATTCAAAGCTTAAAAGAGAGCATACACACAGCAATTGTAGGCAAGGATGACATTTTAGAGCTGTTCCTTGTTGCGCTTCTCTGCGAGGGGCATTTGCTAATTGAGGATGTGCCCGGAGTTGGCAAAACCTCCTTTGTATCTGCACTTGCAGCAGCGGCAGGCTGCTCCTTTCGCAGGATACAGTTTACCCCCGACGTTATGCCAGGGGACATAACAGGCTTTACCATGCCCGACCTTAAAACAGGCGAGTTTGTGTATAAAGAGGGTATGCTCATGAGCCAGATAGTCCTTGCGGACGAGATTAACAGAGCTACCTCCAAAACTCAGTCGGCACTGCTGGAGGCCATGGAGGAAAAGCAAATAAGTGTAGACGGCACAACGCACCCTCTCCCCCGTCCGTTTATGGTTCTGGCCACACAAAATCCCAACGAAAATATAGGCACATACAAGCTGCCGGAATCTCAGATTGACAGATTTATGATGAAAATTTCCATTGGCTACCCCAACCCCGCCGAGGAATTTGAGATTCTTAACCGCTATGTGGGCGCAGACCCCCGCAACAGCGTGCCTCAGGTTATCACCTCAAAAATAGTGGTGCAAATGCAGGAGTACACCTCACACATCTACACTGCCGATGCAATTAAGGAATACATAATCAACATAGTTAATCAAAGCCGCCAATCTCCATTTTTGCAATACGGAGTTAGCCCAAGAGGCTCGCTGGCTCTTATCAGGGCGGCGCAGGCGGCGGCGGTTTTAGAGGGCAGCACCTACGTCACCCCTCGAAATGTCCAGCGTATAGCCTCACCCGTGCTAAGCCACAGGCTGGTGCTTACACCCTCTGCACAGGCCGAGGGCGTAAGGCCCGAGGACTTAGTGCAGCAGTTTATTGCCGCTGTGCCTGTCCCGCTGGGCAAAAGCGTAGGATAGGGGGCAATTTAATTTGAAGGGGCGATTTTTTAGCTTTTTAGTGCTGGTGCTTGCACTGTATTTTTTGGGGCAATACACAGGCTCTTATGTATATTATTATGCCATATGGATGCTTGGCTTTGCCCTGCTTATCTCGCTTTTAAGCCTGCCCTTTTTGCGCAGGGGCGTTATAGTAACGGTGGTAACGCAAAGGAGCTTTTGCTCCCGAGGCAAAGCAACTCCCGTTGCAATAAAGGCCGTTAACCGCACCATCTTCCCCTTTGTAAGGGTGGAGCTATGCGGCAAAATACCCCACAGAGAGGATTTTGCCAAGCGGCTTATACTCACGGTTCCCTCCTTGGGCAGTGTTGAGGAGAGCTACGAGCTGGAACATCCCCACTGCGGACATTACAATTTAGGGGTGGAGAGCGTGCGCATCTCCGACCCCTTTGGTCTTTTTGTAATTAAATCAAAGGCTCTTAACAATTTGGGCGGCATATACGTGCTGCCTCTGCTTTTTGATGTTAAAAGCAAAACATCAGGGGAGCTTGAGAGCAACAACACAAGGCAGCTTATGCAGCGCACCACAGAGCATGAGGAGCTGTTTGAGATACACCCCTTTACCAACTCTGACTATATACGTAACATCCACTGGAAGCAAACCGCCAAGCAGCGTGAGCTTATGGCGGCCGTTTATGAAAAGCCCAAGGATGACGGGCTGCTGCTTTTAATTGACTGCAACTACAATGGCAGCTTGGATAGTGAAGAGGCACTAAGTGTCGGCGACGCCGCAGGAGATGCGGCTCTATCCTATGCCAAGGCGGCCATTAAGGAGAATAAAACTGTCAAGGCTGTTATATTCAGGGGCAGCAAGTCCTTTCAAAGCGACCCTGTCTCAGGTGAGGCCGGCGTGCATTCGCTGGCTATCAGCTTTGCGGAGCTACAGCCCATAGAGCTTGACACAAGCGGCGAAAGCCTGCTTGCGCCCTTCCTAAGCGAGGCTATACAATATGGCGAGGTGGTTTTAATAAGCCACCAAAAAACCAAGGAGCAGGTAGATGCTCTGCTGGGCTTTGAGGGCAAGGGCATAAGGATTAAGCTGCATGAGACGGTATAAATAAATCACGAAAGGTTAGGACGCAGGCGCAACAGACAATTGCGTTTCTCTATTTACTCACTCGCTCTGTAGGGGCAGACCTATGTGTCTGCCCACAGACAGGCATTTTACAGAGCAGTAGGGGATGATGTCCACATCATCCCGTGTACACCTGCGAATTTCGAAAAAACGGGACGATGTGGACATCATCCCCTACGAAATGCGTACAGCTTTTTAGAGAGACTCAATTTTGTGTGCGAAACCTCTGACACATGGTGTCTTTTATGAGCTTTAAACTTCTTCCTCAAAAATATATTTATATATTGGCCGAAACTCTTTTCGGCTTTGCTATTATCACATCCCTTTACTCCCTTTTAGGTGAGCCTGATGCGGTAAAGGCTTTGCTGTTCCCCTTTTGCGTCTCTCTTGTGCTCAATTTGCTTATAGAGAGCAAGCCCATTATCACCTTCTTTTCTATCCTTTTGGCCATAGGCTTTTTTACTTTTGGCTTTTTTTACTTTAAATTTGATATTATTATAGTGCTGCTTATTATCCTCTCCTTCCTCTCTGTGTGCTGGACAGTGCTTTGGCGGCAGCGCAGATGGGGCTTGGGAGCTATAGCTCTTGTGCTTTTGATTATAACAGCAGTGCCTTACTTTATGAGTGTGGAAAATGAAACCGCCGTTCTGGCAGGCATTTTTTCCGTTTTGCTCTTTGCCCTTGTCTTTGTCCCCTCTAAGAGTAAATCTGCTAAAAAGGCCGCAGGCGTAAAGGGCTCTATACTGCCCTTTATTGCAATAACCGCCGTTCTGGCTCTAGTTGCTTCTGCGCCCACCTCTATTGTGGAGGATTACCCAAAAAACAAAGAAATCAACCGCATTATATCAAATCTTAATGTTTACAAAAAGATTTCTTACAGTGCGCCTGATTACAATATATCAAATTCGGGCTTTTCGCTGGGCGGCCCTGTTAAGCTGAGCAGCATGGTGGTATATACGGCAAAAGCCGATTTTCGCACAAAGCTGCGTGCCTCTATTTACACAGAGTACACTGGCTCATCTTGGCAAAAGAGTGCCTCAGGAATTTTAAACTACCCCCTAAGCAAGGTGCTTTATACCGGTGATTTTAACCGAATCTTCAACATCAATCTGCCCAAGGCAAGCAATTTACCAAGTGAATTTTGGCAGGATTATGAAATTACGCTAACGCCCTTTATCATTATGCAAAGCCTGCCTGTGCCCTTTAGATTCAAGGATATAAGCTTGAATCAGGATAACATGCTTATTATGTACAACAGCAACGGGGAGGTTTTCGCCTCTGACCCTGTAAGAGTTAGCTATACAATCAAGGGCAGAATACCCAACACTGAAAGCTCTGCATTCAACCAATGGATGGATAAAAATGCGGATTCCTTCCCCGAGAGCGGCAAGGATATTCGTGACATTTACGATACCTACTGCCAGCTGCCCGAAGCTCTTCCCCCTGAGGTTTACTCTGACGCAGCCTATGCTATGGGAGATGGCAACCGCTACCAAAGAGCAAAGCGGCTGGAGCAGTGGCTTGCCACAACTAAAACCTACACTCTTGACCCCAATGATGATTTTTTTAATTACTCCGACTTTGTGCAGATGTTCCTGAGCACAAACGAGGGCTATTGCACCTATTTTGCCAGCGCAATGACTGTTATGCTGCGCACTCAGGGCATACCTGCAAGGTATGTAACGGGCTTTGCTATGCCCGTTAAACAGGAGGAAAACGGTACATATCTTATACGTGAAAACTGCGCCCACGCTTGGTGCGAGGTCTATTTTGAGGGCATAGGCTGGATACCCTTTGAACCCACAGCCTCCGGCTCTGTCGCAGACACCGACCTGACAGGCAGCGGCTTTGTGTACACCCCTCCCCTAACCGACCCAACAAGGCCTGACCCAAGCAATCCCAAGCCTACCCAACCACCAAGCAACAAACCCACTATTCCCAAGCCTGCGGTTACAAATCCCGCAAAGACAATCAGCAGGCCCACACTTAGCGGGGCTATTTGCTGCCTTTTACTGCTGCTTGTGCTGTATATCCTTGTTGTTGCAATGCGCTTGTTTGCGGCGGGTAAGGTTTACGAAAAGCCCATAGAGGCATGGCTCAAGCTGGAAAAGCCGCTGGCAAGGCTAGGCCTTAAACGCAAGGCAGATGAGCCTCTCTCCGCCTTTGCAGAGCGAGCCGAGAGCACAGAGCCTTTCAGAGAGCTAGGCATTGCCGCAGCCGCCGCAGAGGCGGAGCACTGCACCTTTAGCCCCGAAGACGCCAAGTGCGAGGCCACTCTTGAGGCACTGAACAAAGCCATGCTTTTGCAGGGGGAGAAAAATCCCCTTTGGCTGTGTGTCTATAAGTGTGAGGAATGGCTGCGGCGGGCTGTTAGATGGGTGCTGATGGAGAGGTTTTAGGTAGGGTTTTTCATTAATACCATCAGTATATTAATGTTATTCTCCTGCATACTCACAATTGTAGAAATAGTTATATATAATCCTGTGCTCTGAATGAATTACAGCTGCACCCCACTCACATTCTCTATAATTTGAAAGCTCCGCAAATAGATAGAAAGTAACATCCTCACTTCCATAATAAGTATCATCATAATTCAATCCAAAATACGAATAGGCGTCCTCGTCAAATATACCATCGTTCGACATGATACTGGGAACTTCATAGTCACTTGCCTTTATGCCCTTGTTTTTCTTTTGCAGCTTCGCTTGCAAGCTTGCAATTGTATCGGGCGTGGCTCTAAACGAAAGGTGACAGCCCATATTTGCATCTAGCCAGTTGGACTCCCAATAATCAAACTTGATATTATAGGCGTCACTTGGAATACGCTTTGGGAAATGAGACATGCGATTATTAGAAACTGTCATACGCATTACAGTGCTGTATTTATTGGGGTCACTTGTGGATTGGTCAAGCTGGTATGCAAAGCTGAAAATAAAAAGGCCAATTAGAGAAGCAATTAAATACAGCGGGATAAGTACGCCGGTTATTACCGTTATCACTTGAAAATGTGAAGGCTTTTTAACCTGCCACAAAGCAAGCAAAACAAAGCTTATTGCAGGAACAGAAAAAAGTGACAGATAAAAGTAGTATCCAACACTTGTATTAACACTACTACCCATAAAAATAACAAGCACAAAACACAGCAGTGCCAAAATTGCCATAATTGCAGGAAATGCAGCTTTTTTTAAAATTGATAAAAATTTCATTGTTTAAAAACCTCCTTAAACTCGGTACGAAATCCACTCACCAATGCGGCCTATAATGCTCATGGGCACAAGCTTGCAAATTGCAGATGAGAACCAACCAAATTTTCTGTACATAAGATTGAACATAAAATATGCCTTTCTCTGTTTAGCATTTTTAGGTCTGCGCCGCCAAATATTTTTGAGTGAGTAAAACTGTCTGTAAATGCGCAGGTACCCCTTATATAAAGCCTTTTTGCTTATCCCCTTAGGCTCAAACACCACATGCGCCGTGTTATAATGAGAGAGATTCCCGTCTGTTATGCGGCCTGCGGCCTCCATGCGCTCATGCAGCTTAGTGCCTGGGTATGGCGTTAGGATATGCGCAGTCAAGGTTTCAATTTTGTTCTTAACCAGCCATTCCAGAGTGTTCTTGAAGGTTTCGCACCCATCTCCGTCAAGGCCGAACACCATGCTGGCGTTAATCATTATGCCCCTTTTGTGGAGTTCTTCTGCAAGCCTGCCATAAAGCTCTGCGCTGTTATCCTTGTGCACAGCTGCAAGTGCAGCATTGTTCACAGATTCAAAGCCTATAAACAGGCTCTGACAGCCCGATTCCACCATAAGGTCAAGCAAGTCTAAATGGTTAAGGATTTTTGTTGTAACAGCCGCATTCCATTTTAGACCCATGCCCTTAATCGCCTCTACAAGAGTGCGGGTGTAGGCGGGGTTGCCTATAAAGTTATCATCTACAAAGTAGATATGACGTGTGTGCAGAGCTACAATGTCCCTTAGAACATCGTCAACAGGCCTGCGAACGTAGAATCTGTTTGCACAGCTGTTATAGCAAAAATCGCAGCGGCAGGGGCAACCTCGGCTGGTTGTGAGTACATTTGTATAAAGATATTTTTTTCTATCTATACTGTCGTACTTAGGAGAGGCTATCTCCTCCCCCTTGAAGCCCTGAGTATCCTGATAGATTTTGTTGAGCTCTCCACTCTCTGCATCCTCAATCATTTTTGCCCAAACCCGCTCTGCAGGGCCTACACAAATGGCGTCAAAGTGCGGCAGACACTCCTCTGCGCTGCATGTAATGTGAATCCCGCCAGCAACAACATGCACTCCCCTGCTCCTAAACTTTGCCGATATGTCGCAGGCCGAGGGGAAGACATCCAGCGTAACAGTGATTCCAACTAAATCGGCAGGGTAGTTAAACGGGATTTTTTCAATATTCTCATTGACCACACGTACCTCATGCCCCTCAGGAGTTAGGCTTAGCAGGGTGTAGAGACCCAGCGGCGGCGACATTCTGGTTTTTAGCTCGGTGTCCATAGGCCGCTTGTTCATTTTAGGCTGTATTAATAGTATCTTCATAACACCATGTGTTAGAGAGCCCGCACACCAACAAATATATTAAAAAAGTAATAATCGTGCCTGCGTCTCTACCTTTCATATTATCTACTGCCTTCTGCATATAAGCAGATAGCTAAGGTCGGCCACTACCACCACAGCCCAGTTAACTAAGGCGAAGAATGCAAATTTGCCTATCACTCCCACTGGCTCCCACAAAACCACAATGAACAGCATTGCTATTGCCGCCAGTGTCAAAATTACTGCTATAGCAAGGCATTGCACAAGAATTGTTGTGTGATACTCGTCATATGGCTTGTGCTTTATCAGCAATAAGGCCAGAACAAGGCCTGTTAGAATAAGCAGCACCACTGCAATTACCTGATGCACGCAGCCTTCCAGCAGAGTATCCCAGCCCTGCCAAAAGGAGTGCACAGAGCAGCCTATCTGCGATTTGATTAAGCCTGAAAAGCCCAAAAATATCACAGCATAGAAGCCTGAAAACACGCTAAGCCCAACTGCGTTTGTTAAGGGATGTCTAAAAAATCTGTTCATTGTTTGCCCTCCTTAAAATCAAAGACCTCTTCTATGCTTAAATCAAACTGCTGTGCCAGGTGGTATGCCAGCCAGATAGAGGGGTCATACTTGCCTGTTTCAATGGCGTTAATGGCCTGACGGGAGACATCCATCATCATCCCAAGCTCCTTTTGAGTTAGCCCCTGCGCTTCCCGCAGGGCTTTTACTTTGTTTTTCAAATTAGCACCATGTGCTAGAGAGCCCGCACACAAAACATTCTAAAATATTTAGCGAGGTCTCCTGCGTCCTTTCTTGGTTTTGGTTTAAAACTCCACTCATATGTAAGGTTTACTTTACACCTACTATAGCACAAAGAAAAACGAGTGTCAAGTAAACCTTACACTCGTTTAAAATAATTTAAAATTTTGACTATATGCTTCACACCACGATTGCGCCAAACCTATCTGCGATTGCTTGCAGCTCTTCCCTGTCAATATCGCTGGCGGAATCCACCACCGCTCTTCCGTGATAGTTCAGCAAGGCCTGCTCCAGCAGCTGGAGAGAATCGCACCTGATTGCAATAGGCAGGGGCGTGATTGCCACCGCCGCTGAGAGAATTTGCACATCATCCTCGCTGCTAAGGCTCACCAGAGCCACGTGTACACGCTCATCCTCCATATCCAGCAGGGTATCCTCAAGGTCGTAATCGCAGGGGATAGGCTCGGAGAAGGTCAAGCCCTCCGGCTCGTGCAGGAAGAACACCTCTTTATCATTTGCGGCGGCAAAGGTGTCAATTTCGCTGTGAATGCGTGTGGGCGTCTCCTCAATGGCCTCATTCAACAGCCTGATATGCTCCGGATTAGTGCCGCAGCAGCCGCCCAAAACGCTCGCTCCGGCCTCAATTAGCTTGCGCATGTGCAGTGCGAATTCCTGAGCCGTTAGGTCGAATTTAGAGCTATCATTGGGGTCTGGCTTGCCCCCGTTCGGCTTGACAATCAGCGGAACCTCTGCATAGGGGAACACTGAGTCAATCAGCTCAGCTAAGCCCACAGGCCCCTCGGAGCAGTTCACCCCAACTGCGCTGACGCCAAGTGCTTGCAAGGTTATGACGCAGGAGAGCAGGGACGTGCCCATAATAGTGCGGCCGTTGCCCTCCACGGTTATAGAGGTGAAGATAGGCAGCTCTGTCTCACGGGCGGCCAGCACAGCCGCACGCAGCTCCCACAGGGACATCATAGTCTCAATGCCGATAAAGTCTGCGCCTGCCTCCTTAAGAGCGAAGGCCTGTTCCCTGTATATGGCCATGATTTCCTCAAGCTTAGCATCGCCATAGGGCTCGATAAACAGGCCTGTAGGAGCCATATCGCCGCCCACAAGCACCCCTGTGCCCACTGCCTCACGGCTGATTTGCACCAGCTTGCGGTTAATTTCGGCAACCTGATTTTCAAGGCCGTAATGGGCAAGCTTAGCCCTGTTTGCCCCAAAGGTGGCGGCATAAACGGCATTTGAGCCCGCCTGAGCATAGCCCCTTTGCAGCTCTTGCAGCGGGGCAGGATTTTTGATTATCCAATCTTCAACGCACACGCCTGCGGGCAGGCCTGCGGCAATTAGATTTGTGCCCGTGCCCCCGTCTAAGAGCAGGGGTAGGGTGAATGGGAAGTGGGACATAGGATGTTCTCCTTTGTTATTTATTGTATATAAATGGGTTAGGTAAAAAGGGCGTCAAATTCTTGATCTGCAGCGGCACTTTTTGCAAGTAGCTCTTCACGCAAATTTATAAGGTAATTTTTGTAGTTGGTAAAAAAGCCGTTTTCTCCAAAGGAAAGCTCACGCATTTCTTCTGTGGCGGTAAAATCCTTGTACCTACAACGATAAAATCCATTAACAATGGGTTTACAAATATTAAAAAGGGTTTCTTTAAACTTCGCAGTAATCAATGGTGGCATGGAATCGAAATTATAGGAATTACGCAAAACGTCCAAGCAAAACGTCTCTGTTCCATATCCAGGAGTAAGATTGGAGTAATTATCAATGAAAAAATCCAAGTCATAAATCCTAAAAGTATCATTATTTGTACAATTGTTTTTTTGATTATCCAATATACTACAAATCATTGGAATGGCTACATTTCTTTCAAATTTTTTAAAGTCCATATCACATAAAGTTTCTATAACACGGATTTGACTAATATTAGTTTTTTCTATTAGCCTAATGGCCCATTTTCGTTCGGGCGTATCATTTTCCTTTAAATATAAAGCAGTAAAATACTCCTGAAAAGAGCGGTGTGTAAATTCATAATAATTTTGCCCATCCTGCTGTATCAAACAAACAGCCGTACGTAAATCCTCTATGAAATCGTATGGATCTACATCCTTTAAAAGGCTTACCTTTGCTATTGTTCCTTCCAATTCACCCAAATTAAAGGCGTACATGCCTTTGGCAAATGAGCAAAAACAAAACTCCATTATTGCCTTTTTAAATTCATCAGAGCTTAACCCGCATTTCAAGCTTCTCACAAAGCCTCCGCCTTTATTTGAATCGTGCAAACGGTAAAGTGCCGCATATGCATTTTTATAAAAAATATGAATCTTTGTGGGTATTTCGCTGTAATCCTTATATGTCAGCATCATAATATTAAGCATTAAAGGAATGGATGCAAACGACTTGTGCTTATTATATAAAGTCTTATTCATTTCCTTTAAAAATTTATCTTGCAGCTCTTTGTCGTCGTATTTTATCCTTTTAATAACATTGTAGGCCTGTGTTTTAGTAAATGGAAGAGCTTCAAACATATCAAACCTATGCCAGCGGTTGTAAGAGCCCATAGGCCTTGTAGTTACTATAAAATAATTTTTGCTGTATTCATCACAAAGCCTCTCCAATTGCTCAAAAACACTCTTTCCATCAGGGGCTTCATCAAAAGCATCAAACATCAAAATAAAACAGCCTGAGTTCAGGGCATATTTAAAATGCTCTTCATCCAAGGTAAAGTTAAACCTTTTCAAAGAATCATACATGCAATCGAACAGGTTATTCTTATACTGAGGCAGCCTGTTCAGCTCAACCAGAATGGGAATGCGCTCTCGCTTACATATTGCATCAACAAAATAATGCTTAAGCATAGTAGATTTGCCCATGCCCGCAGTGCCGGAAATCAACGAAAATTGTGAAATCTCAAGTAGGCTTTGCAGTTCTCAAGTGCTTATTTTCTTCTTTTCCCTTTGTATATCTCCTGCCACATAAATATCGGCAATGTTTTGTGGGTTAGGTGCTAAAAAGGTTCTTACATTGCTATACTTTTTAAAGGCATCAATTAAATAAACTCTAAAGGCCTCGCCGCAATCAATTTGTTTTTTAGCTTTTCTATCCTTGCTAGATTTTTGTATTGCAGCCAAAATCGCAGGGGCATTCTTTTGCACAAGTTCACCAATATGTTTAAGTATCTCTGCGCTAACTGCAATTGTTGCAGCTTCCATAATTTTCACATCCTTCTTGCTTCTCCTAATTCTGCATTATAAATTATAAATTACATACTCTCTGGCGCACTAACCTTAAGCATCTCCAGCACGTTAAAAATCACCTGCTTAGTGGCCATACACAGGGTGAAGCGTGCCTGTGTAAGGGCTTCGTCCTCTCCCTTTACACGGCAGGCGTTATAAAATTTGTGGAACAGCGTGGCCAAATCCACAACATAGTGTGTTATATTTGCAGCGTCATAGCTCTTGGCGGCGGCTATAATTTCATCTGTATAGGCCGCCAGATGGCGTATAAGCGCACGCTCCTCCGGTGCGGTAAGCAGAGCCAGCTCTGCGTCTGTTACTGTTCGCAGAGTGATGCCCTCTGCCGCCAAGGCCTTGATGATAGAGCAGATTCTGGCGTGTGCATACTGCACATAGTAAACGGGATTCTGTGAATTTTGCTGTATTGCCAGGCCTAAATCAAAATCCATTTGGGAGTTTGCCTCACGCATATTAAACAGGAAGCGTGCGGCATCCACAGGCACCTCATCCAGCAAATCGGCCAGCTGAATGGCCTTGCCTGTACGCTTGGACATTCTGATCGGCTCGCCGTTGTAAAGCAGCTTGACCAGCTGCATAAGGATAATATCCAGCCTGCTGCCGTCTAGTCCTATTGCGTCCATTGCGCCCTTCATTCTTGCCACATGGCCGTGGTGGTCAGCCCCCCAGATGTTAATGCACCTTTCAAAGCCCCTTATAAACTTGTTGCGGTGATAGGCTATATCCACGGCAAAATAGGTGGGGTTGCCGTTGGAGCGGATTATAACCTCATCCTTTTCACAGCCGTATTCGCTGGCCTTATAATAGAGTGCGCCGTCCTTTTCATAGGTTAAGCCCTTCTCCTTTAGAATGGCGATTGTCTCCTCCAGCTCACCATTGCCGTGGAGTATGCTCTCAGGGAACCAGGTGTCGTATTCAATGCGGTATTTGGCAATATCCCTGCGCATTTTTGCTATGTTAAGAGGCAGTGCATACTCCGCAAGAAGCCTGCGCCTCTCCTCGTCGCTCACCTTAAGAAGAGCATCCCCGTGGAGCTTGGCATACTCCGCTGCGTGGTCTTTAATGTCCCCGCCCTGATAGCACTCCTCCGGCAGAGGCACAGCCTCCTCCCCCTTAAAGAGCTGCTGATAGCGTATATCTAATGAGAGGGCAAACTTTTCAATCTGATTGCCCGCATCGTTTATGTAAAACTCACGCTCCACCGAATAGCCCGCCGCATCCAGCACAGCGGCAAGGCAGTCCCCCAGAGCACCGCCCCTTGCGTTGCCCATGTGCATAGGCCCAGTGGGGTTTGCAGAGACAAACTCCACCAAAACACGCTTGCCGCCGCCAAAATCTGAGCGGCCGTATTCCCTGCCTAAGGCAAGAATATCCTTTAGAATGTCACCAAAGTACTTTTCGCCTAAATAAAAGTTGATAAAGCCAGGGCCTGCAACCTCTACCCTTTCAAAATGGCTCTCCTCAAGTGCAAGCTGTGCAAAGATAAGCTCGGCAATTTTGCGGGGAGGCAGACGAAAGGTCTTAGCCGAAACAAGAGCCAGATTTGCGGCAAAATCGCCGTGAGCCACGTCTGAGGGAGCTTCTATTGTAAAATCGGACATAGGCTCGACGGGCAGCTCGCCCTCCGCCACACAGCGGCCGACGGCCTCAAGCAATAGGGTGCGTATTTCTGATTTTACCTCGTTTACCAGTTTGGACATTTATTTTGCCTCCATTGTTATTTTTAATTTGACATTATGTGCTGTCTCAGCATCAAAAAAAATGCTGTAATGCAAGCGGATTGTGCCGCCTGATTCGTTTAAATCGCAGCTTATTTTGCTTGTGTAAAGCTGCACCTCCACAGGGAAGTACTCAGTCTGATACACAGAGGCTGTCCGCTCCCCCTTGATAAATTCCATTTTTGCGGCCTCAGAGCCGCTTTTAAACATGCAGGCCTTATCAGGGGAGGCTATAATAAGCTGCGTTGTAGGCTTATCTCCGTAAACCAGCCGTACAGAATCGCCCTCCTGAGTAATAGAGCCGCTCTCCTCTTGGTTAAAATACTGCTGCTCTGTGCCGTCGTCTATTACGCTCTCTATTTTAATCCTCATAGCGTATCTAAATCCACCCTGTTAACGTCACCTGTTATATCCTCGCCCAAAAACAGCCCTGCAATGCTTGAGAAGTTTTGTATCTGGTCGGTTACATAAAAGGAGCACTTGCCCGCCTCTGTGCTGCTGTTCATTATGCCGCCCTTTTCCATGAGCGACTTGGCATAGTGTGCGGCCTCGTAGCCTGCGTCTATCAGGCTTGTGCGTGCACCCAGCACGTTTGCAATGGCCTCTTTAAGAATAGGAAAGTGCGTGCAGCCCAAAATCAGGGTGTCTACTCCGGAAGCAACAAAGGGTCTTATATAGTGCTCTACAACAGCCTTGGTAATCTCGTTATCAGGGGATGTAAAGCCGTTTTCAACCATAGAGACAAAGAGAGGGCAATCCCTGCTGAACACCTCAATGTGGGCGTTGATGCGGTGAAGCTCCTCTTCATATGACTTAGAGCGTATAGTTGCAGATGTGCCTATAATGCCCACCTTAAGGTTGCGTGTTTCAGCGGCGGCGGCATGTGCAGCAGGCACAACCACACCTGTAAAGGGGATATTAAGCCCCGTGGCAGCTCCCGCCGCAACAGAACTGACTGTACCGCAGGCGGCAATAATCAGCTTAACCTTTTTGCTTAGCAAAAAGCGCATATCCTGAAAGGCATAGTGCTCTATGGTCTCGGCACTGCGAGTGCCGTAAGGGACACGGCCTGTGTCACCAAAATATACTATGTTCTCATTGGGCAGAATACGGCGCAGCTCCCGCACAGCGGTAAGGCCGCCCAAGCCTGAATCAAAAACACCTATTGGAAAGTGGTTCATACTTAACACCATGTGTTAGAGAGCCCGCACACAAAACACATTAAAGGGATATTTGTGCGGCTTCCTGCGTCCTTTCTTGCTTTTTATTAAAAACTTATTTTTCCAACGCAAATTCAATTAACCTTGTAATAAGCTGGGGATATTCAATGCCGCTTGCAGCAAACAGCTTTGCATACATGCTTATTGAGGTAAAGCCAGGTATAGTGTTAGGCTCGTTGAGCAGCACCGCACCATCGCTTTCACGCACAAAAAAGTCAACTCTGGCAAGGCCGGAGCAGCCTAAGAGCTTATAGGCTCTAACAGCAGCAGCTCTGACCTCCTGCTGCTTCTCCTCGCTTATTTTGGCGGGGATATACAGCTCAGAGGCGGCGTTATTATACTTTGCATCATAGTCGTACCAATCGTTCGCAGGGACAATCTGCCCCACTACAGAGGCTATAGGCTCACGGTTGCCAAGCACGGCCACCTCAACCTCCGCACCTGTAACGCCCTCTTCTATAACTATCTTTTTATCATGGCTGGAGGCAAAAACTATGCCCTCTATAAGGTTTATCTTGTTTTCGGCCTTGCTAATCCCCACAGATGAGCCCGCATTTGCCGGCTTGATAAAGCAGGGATAGCCCAGCTCGCTCTCTATTCTGTTGATGTATTCGTCGGTGTTCTTCTCAAATTCATCCATATAAAACCAGATGAACTTAGCCTGCGGCACCTTGCCTATCTCAAGCATGGTGTTGGTTAAAGCCTTATCCATACAAATAGCGGAGGAGGCCACATCGCAGCCCACACAGGGGATACCAGCAACCGCCAGCAAGCCCTGCATAGTGCCGTCCTCCCCAAAGCTGCCGTGCATAACGGGGAAGCACACATCAATTTTGATGCTCTGCACCCCTGTGCGCTTGAATAGCTGTATGCCATGGACAGAGCGGTCAGGTGAAATTGCGGCGGGGATAAGACCCTCGTAGCTCTCCCAGCGGCCGTCGGGGATAAGCTCTACATCGCCGTCAAAATAGAACCAGCGGCCATCCTTTGTTATGCCTATAACATGTAAATCAAACAAATCCTTGGGGGTGTTTTGGATAACGGCGGCGGCTGAGAGCCGTGAGACCTCATGCTCAGAGGATACCCCGCCAAATAGTATTGCAAGTGATTTTTTCATATTAAACACCATGTGATTAGAGAGCCCGCGCACCAACATTATATTAAAACCCTATTTGTTGCGCCTGCGCCCTACCTTTCATTATTATTGTTGAACTAGAATACCATGTGTTAGAGAGACCGCAAAACAAAGTTTGATGTGCGGATTCCTGCACCCTTTCTTATTTCAATCTAAGCTTAATTTTACCACGCTTTGCCTCTTACTGCAATTATATTTTATAATTTGACCCTTTATGACTCATTTTTTAAACACCATGTGTTAAATCATCGCACACCAATATTATGTAAATGTCTGCCTGCTGCGCCTGCGTCTCTGCCTCTGCTACACAAAAATAATCTCTGCCTTTTCAAGCGAACCCTGCACACACACAGCCCATGAATAAGCCTCGTCAAGTCCATTTAAAAGGGAGAGGCTATACTCTCCTATTTTAAGCGGAAAATTTGCTGTGTTAAAGGAACTCAATGGCGTTGCAAGGCCTGTGCCCAGAGCCTTTATGTAGCTCTCTTTAACAGCCCAGAGGTCGGCAAAGCGAGCTCCTGCCCCTGCCTCTTCCCCATTTACGACAAAGGCGTATTCCTCGGAAGTAAAAAACCGCTTGGCAGCGGCAACGCTTGCGGATTTTCGCCTTTGAACATCCACACCAAGAGGAGCAGAGGCCAGCCCCAGCATTACATATTCTCCCGAGTGGGAAATGCTGAAATTTAAGCGGGGGTATTCGCAGGAATATGGCTTGCCGTAAGGGTTAAACGAGAGGCTATCAAAGCTCATGGCTCTGCCTGTTTCACGCTCAAAGGCGTGTGAGAGCAGCAGCTCCCCATAAGCACAGGCCAGCTTTTGGGAGCTTGAGCGCAGCCGTTCTGCCTTTGCTCTTCTTGTTTTAGAGAGTAAGGGCAAAAGTGCGGCAGGATCTTCTTCGGTTAGGTGTTTGATATATAGTTTTAACATAGTAAACCTTAATAGCTTCACTCTAAAAGCCTGTAGGGGCAGACCTAAGTGTCTGCCCAAAGACGTGGATTTTACAGCAATCCGGGCAGACACGCAGGTCTGCCCCTACAGAGCGAGTGCATAAACCTTAATAATGATAATTCTTAACTCCAAACAAAACCAGCTCTGCCAAAGCCCTTAAATTAACAAAGGCCATAGCTCCTGTTATCAGGCACAGCAGAATCATACCGGGCAGCTTGGGTATTTTCTTGCTCAAATTTGCAATAAGTGCAATAAAGCACCAGCCAAAATATAAGGAGTAAAGCACCATGCCGTTTTCGGCCGCTCCCCACCCCAAAAATCCCAGCAGAATAAGCGAAAATAAAGCCCATCCTATGCAGATTTTTGTGTAAGGGCTTTTCTTGTTAACAACAAAGGAGAGTGCGCATAAAAGCAGGATAAGTCCGCTGCCTATTATATATTCAAGGCTCGCATTTTCCAGCAGTATAGCGGGGAAGCCCTCAATATTAGAGCCAAATTTGGTTGGCGGCTTAACAAAGCAGCTTGCAACAAAGCTTAAAAACTGGCCTAATTTTTCATATAAACTCAAGCCGCCGCCCGAAAATCTCATCATAGCCTTGTATGTGTAAATATCAAGCACATTGCCAAGCTGGCCAAACAGCACGGTTATTGAGAAGAACGTAAACGCCGCCTTTAAAATATCCTTTACCAAGTGCTTCTTATGCAGCAGAGGCAGCAAAACCCCTGTTGTTACTATGCTTCCCACCGCTGAGGTGTAGAATAAATCGCAGTGCTCATGCTTTTGTGTGTAGGCATAAATTAAAAGAGTGAGCCAAAAAAGCGAGAATATCAGCTGCTCCACAGGGAACACCCAGAGCAAAAATGGATAGCTTGCAATAGCAAGGAATAGAAATCGGCTTGAACCAAGCATTTTTGAGTGCAGAATAAGCGTAAAAACCAGCAGAACAGCCTGCATCATCTGCAAAAGGATTGCATTTGAATTGGGTATGATATAAAACAGCTTAGAAAGCAGCTCGGCGGGAATAGCAAAGGGTGCCGAGAACACCGCAAACAGGGGCTGGTCGCAGTAATTCTGCGGGGAGTTTATGTTTACAAAGGCCTTTTGAAAGAACACCATGCTTGTATCCGATGTAAATATTACATCATAGCTGACCTCCGTGCCCTGCGGCGTTACTGTTGAAAAGAAGATGTTAGTCATGCTGAAAAGCACAAAAATCCCTACACAAATAAGGGCGGAGGCTATAAAAAAGAACAGCCGCTCAAATTTGCTAAAGCTCTTGTATATCTTTAAAAGAAAAGTGCCTGCGTGCTGCCAGAATAGGTAAATCCATGCAAAGCAGGCGGGCACAAGAAGAAGGGCAACAGGCAGTCTCATAGTCGCCGAAAAGCCCCACAGGGAGCTCTCGGCAAGCTGCTGTGCGGCAAAGCAAGCGCAAATAAGGGCAAACAGCCCCAATTTAAGGTTAATTCCCTTAATTATTTTATCAAGCAAATCCTTTTTAAACACAAGATATATCAGCACAGCCAGAGCTAAAAGCAGGTCAACCGCTCCCAAGGCATAGTAAAAAGCCTTGTGCTCCCCATTTAATGAGAGGTGGAGCGAAACCGCCGCCAAGCTCCAAGCCGAAAGCACAAGGATAAGCTTGGTAATTAAAGGATATTTTGCAAATAATCTTGTCATCCTCTTGAGAGCTCCTTAATGATTTCGCCCGCTATAATCAGCCCCACAACTGAGGGCACAAAGGCGTTGCTCCCTGGCACCTGCCGCCTAACGGTGCACTTGCGAACTGTCCCCGGGGGGCATATGCAGTTTGTGCGGCAGCTTATGGCCATATCCTCAATGGGAGTGAGTGGCATTTCCTGTGAATATACAACCTTTAAGGAATCCACCCCACGCCTTTTAAGCTCCCTGCGCATAACTCTGGCCAAGGGACACACCGAGGTCTGGTAAATGTCGGCCACCTCAAAGGCTGTTGGGTCTAGCTTGTTGCCCGCCCCCATAGAGCTTATAATGGGCGTTCCCGCCTCTTTTGCCCTGCATATCATCTCCAGCTTGCCGCTTACTGTGTCTATGGCATCTACTATATAATCATACTGTGTAAAATCAAAATTGGCTGAGGTCTCGGGCATATAAAAGGTTTTGTGCTTAGTCACCCTGCAAGCGGGGTTAATCTCTAAAATGCGCTCCTCCGCCACGTCTACCTTATACTGCCCCACTGTTTTGCGTGTGGCATGGAGCTGCCTGTTAAGGTTGGTGAGACAGATTCTGTCGTCATCTATTAAATCAATAGCACCAATGCCGCTGCGAATGAGTGCATCTGCGGTGTAGCCGCCCACCCCGCCAATGCCAAAGACAGCCACACGAGAGGCCTCTAGCCTCTCCATACCCTCCTTGCCCAAAAGCAATTCAGTGCGTGAAAATTGATTAAGCATACAAACCTCTAATTAATAAAATCGAAACTCTAAAACTTGTGTGAGGGCGGATAACAATCCGCCCAGTCTAAAATCTAAAATCTAAAGTCTAACATCTAACATCTAGTAGGCTTTCCCCCAGTAAACCATGGCCTTTGCGGGCTTTCCGCAGCATACGCATACATCGCTTATCTGCTCCTGCTCAAGGGGCATGTTGCGTGAGCTAAGCCCTGCCTCCTGCTTGATTTTCTCCTCACAGACAAGCTCGCCGCACCACATTGCTTTAATTAAGCCAGGCTTATTTTCGCCTAAATCGCACAGCTCATCATAGGCAGAGGCGGTGTAGGTCATGGCCTCACGGCGTGCCAGAGCCTTTTCATAAAGACCCTTTCGCAGCTCCTCCAGCAGCTCAGGGATTTTAGTCTCCAACTCCTCAAGGCCTATAAAATACTTCTCCCTGCTGTCTCTGCGAACCAGCACACACTGGTTCTTTTCTATGTCCTTGGGGCCTATTTCAAGGCGCAGAGGTACACCCTTCATCTCATATTGGGCAAACTTCCAACCCGGAGATTGGTCAGAATCGTCTATTTTTGCACGGCAGAAGGTTTTAAGGCGTGCGGTAAGCTCTCTTGCCTTTTCCAAAACCCCCTCTTTGTGCTGTGCTATGGGCAAAACTATAACCTGAATAGGTGCAACAGCAGGAGGCAGAACCAAGCCGTTATCGTCTCCGTGTGTCATAATAAGGCCGCCTATCATGCGGGTTGAAGCACCCCACGAGGTTTGGTGTGGGTATTGCAGAGTGTTATCTCTGCCTGAAAATTGTATTTCAAAGGCCTTGGAGAACCCGTCTCCAAAGTAGTGTGAAGTGCCGCTTTGCAGGGCTTTGCCGTCATGCATCATAGCCTCTACTGAATAGGTTGAAACAGCACCTGCAAACTTTTCCTTATCCGTCTTCTTGCCCTTGATAACAGGCATAGCAAGGTCGTTTTCAAGGAAGTCCGCATAGCAGTTGAGCATCTGCTCTGTCTCGGCGATTGCCTCCTCTGCTGTTTCATGCATTGTGTGCCCCTCTTGCCAGTGGAACTCCACAGAGCGCAGGAAGGGTCTTGTGGTCTTCTCCCAGCGCACAACTGAGCACCACTGATTATAGAGCTTGGGCAAATCCCTGTAGGAGTGTATAACACGGGAGTAGTAGTCACAAAACAGCGTCTCGGAAGTAGGGCGCACACAGAGCCTCTCCTGAAGCTGCTCGTTGCCGCCGTGAGTAACCCAGGCCACCTCAGGAGCAAAGCCCTCTACGTGGTCCTTTTCCTTTTGCAGCAGGGATTCGGGTATAAACATGGGCATAGCCACATTCTCGTGGCCAAGTGCCTTAAATCTGTCGTCTAAATTGCGCTGCATATGCTCCCAAATGGCATAGCCATAGGGCTGGATAACCATGCAGCCGCGCACAGAGGAATAGTCCATAAGCTCAGCCTTTTTAACTATGTCTGTATACCATTTAGCAAAATCCTCATCCATAGAGGTGATAGCGTCAACCATCTTTTTATTTTCATTAGCCATTCTTAAACACCATGTGTTAGAGAGCCAGCACACCAACAATATCTAATAAATTGCTTGCTGTGCCTGCGTCTCTGCCTTTCATAATTTTTTAAACTGTGCTCGCCCTTCTATTCCTTGTTCTTTGTTATCTTATTGAGTATTACGGTAACAAGTATAAGTATTATCATAACAAGGAGTATACCAAACATACCCTGACCCATTATAAGCAGAGTATCGTTAAGCTTTGCGGGCTTTGCCTTCTCTGCTGTTGTTGCTGCTTCTGAGGCTGTCTCCGGCGAGCTCAGCTCAGTGTCATTTGGAGCAAAAAGGATGTTGTTTGCAAGCTCCTCCTCATCTGCAATTACAGGGGGGGCTATAGAGGATACTGTGATTGCAGGTGTATCGGTATCTGTTGCGGGAGTAACTGACGCTTCCTCTGCAAATACGGGAAGGGCTAATATAAGCATAAAGCTGATAAGCAATAGTAATTTTTTCATTTGAACACCATGTGTTAAAGAGCCTGCGCTCTACCTTTCTTGTTATTTTAAAACTATTAAATCAAAGCATTCCTGGTATCAGGCTTAAAATAATGCCTCCGGCAATAACCGAGCCTATCTGACCCGCAACATTTGCGCCTACAGCGTGCATAAGCAGGTGGTTCTGGTTATCCTCCTTTAAGGCCATCTTTTGAATAACTCTTGCAGACATGGGGAAGGCCGAAATGCCCGCTCCCCCTACCATGGGGTTAATCTTTTTGCCCTTTGGCAGGAATAGGTTTAAAAGCTTTGCAAACATCACGCCGCCAATGGTATCAAACACAAAGGCAAGCAAGCCCAGCAGCATAATCAGCAGTGTGTTCCATTGCACAAACTCCTCTGCCTTCATTGAGAAGGCTATTGTAATGCCAAGGAGTATGGTAATAAGATTTGCCAGCGGCCCCTGTGCTGTTTGCGAGAGGCTCTCTAGCTTGCCGCATTCACGTATCAGGTTGCCAAACATCAGGCAGCCCACAAGGGCTACAGAGGCGGGAGCAACCAAGCCTGCAACTACGGTTACTATAATTGGGAACAGTATGCGTGTGGTTCTGCTTATAGATGCAGGATTGTAGGTCATGCGTATTTTGCGCTCTTTTTTAGTTGTTACTGCCTTAATTGCAATGGGCTGTATAACAGGCACAAGAGCCATGTAGGAATAGGCCGCCACAGCAATAGCGGGTATGTATTTTGAGTGCAGCACCTGAGAGACTAAAATAGAGGTAGGGCCGTCTGCTGCGCCTATAACGCCTATAGCGGCTGAATCTGCAAGAGAGAACCCAAACAAGCCCGCAATTACTATAGTTGCAAAAATGCCAAACTGAGCAGCTCCGCCAAACAGCAGCATTTTAGGGTTTGAGAGCAGAGGGCCAAAGTCTATCATTGCGCCTATGCCTATAAACAAGAGCAGAGGCATGGCCTCGCTGGCCTCTATGCCAATTTTAAAGAGCCATTGCAGTATGCCGTTTGTCTCAATGCCCCCTGCCAGAGTTTGGTCTATAACCCCTGAAAAGGGTATGTTTACAAGAATAGCTCCAAAGCCCATGGGCATAAGCAGGCCGGGCTCATAATCCCTTTTGATTGCCAGCCATATCAGGAGTGCGCCAACAGCCCACATAACCAGCATCTTCCAGTTATCCCCTTCAAAAAAGCCCATTACTCCCTGTGTTAGAAAGTTAAAAAATTCCAATGTTGCTCTCTCCTTATTATTAATGTCCTAAAATTTTAAAAATGCCAGAATCAATTATACTATAACTCGGGGAACTTTGCAATTACTATTTCGACTAAAAATCAAAAATATTGCAGATATTGCAAACACAGTTGTTATAAAAATCGGGTAAATATATTTACACAGGCAAAAATGTGTGGTATACTTATAAAAACTTGGGGGTGATAATGATGCTTGAAAAAAACACAGAAACATTTATATCATGCGACGCAGAGTACAGCGAAGCAAGCATTGTGCTGTTCGGTGCACCCTTTGACGGCACAACCTCCTTTAGGCCGGGCACACGCTTTGCGCCCCGTGCAATTAGAGGGGATTCCTTTGGAATTGAAACCTACTCACCCTATCAAAACAGAGATTTAACCCAGCTAAAGGTGTTTGACTGCGGCGATTTAGACTTCCCCTTTGGTAACACACAAAGGGTTCTTAACATGGTGGAGGCGCACACGGGTAAGGTTCTTACCGACGGCAAGCTCCCCTTTATGCTTGGAGGTGAGCATCTGCTCACCCTTGGAGCTGTTAAGGCCGTGTTTAAAAAGCACCCAGATTTGCATTTAATTCACTTTGACGCCCACACAGATTTACGTGATGAATACCTTGGGGAGGAGCTCTCTCACGCCTCTGTTATGCGCAGAATTTGGGATTTTTTAGGTGACGGGCGCATACATCAGTTTGGCATACGCAGCGGCGAAAAATACGAATTTGAATTTGCCAAAAGACACACAGATTTTCACCCTTTTAATATGGAGGGCTTAGAGGAGACAGTGCAAAAAATCGGCACTGCGCCTGTATATTTTAGCTTAGATTTAGACGTGCTAGACCCCTCCTGCTTCCCGGGCACAGGCACTCCCGAGCCCGGGGGCATAAGCTTTAAGGAGCTGCTTAATGCGGTGCTTGCTCTCTCCACTTTAAATATAGTGGGCTGCGATATAAACGAGCTCTCCCCGCCCTATGACCCCAGCGGGATTTCAACTGCGGCGGCCTGTAAGATACTTAGGGAAGTGCTGCTGGTGATTGGTAATGGGAGTTTGTGATGGACTTCATAAAAGAATTAGGCGAAATGCGCCGCCGCTTTGCGCTTAAAAAAGGCAAGCTCGGCGAGTTCCCTGAGCCTGATTGGATAACTCCGGAGGATACTCTGTATCATCTTTATTATGAGCTGCCCACCCTGCTTGCAAAGGGAGAGATACATTACGGCTGCCTTGTTCAGGCAAACAGCATATTGTTCAAGCTCTTCCCACACACAGATTGCCCTGCCAACTTTATATTCAGCACAGGCGAATACGATGAAAATCCAATGCCTTTAGCCGCAATTGCGCATACGCTATATAGCTATAAAAACACCAATGGTTATAAGGCTGTCAGCGATGCTCCTGAATATATTAAGAAAATTACCGATTCTATAACCGATGAATATGAGCGTCTATATAACGTAAAGTTCCCCACAGGGTTGCAGGGCCTTACTCCAAATTGCTACTTTACTACTTTGCTGGTGCACCGCAGGCACATTCCGCAGCACAGACTTAAGGGGTACATCTTCCCCCTGCTGACCCTGCCGCAGGAGTGCCAGTCAACTATTATTCTGCCAAAAATGTTTTGGAGCGCAGAATTTTATAAGTTTTATAAAAAAATCTAATATCTAAAAACTAACATCTAATATCTAAATTCGGAGGTAAAATAAATGGGAAAAGCTTTAATAATAGGAGCAGGCGGCGTTGCAGGCGTTGCCGTGCACAAGTGTTGCCAAAACAGTGATGTCTTTGAAGAAATAATGATAGCCAGCCGCACCAAAAGCAAGTGCGACGCCTTAAAGGCTGAGCTTGAGGGCGGCAAAACCAAAATCCATACGGCGCAGGTTAATGCGGATAAGGTTGAGGAGCTTGTTGCTCTTATTAACTCCTTTAAGCCTGATGTGGTGCTCAATTTGGCCTTGCCCTATCAGGATTTAACCATAATGGACGCCTGTCTTGCCACCAAAACCCACTATGTGGACACCGCCAATTATGAGCCTGAGGACACCGCTAAATTTGAATATAAATGGCAGTGGGAGTATAAGGAGAGGTTTAAGGAGGCAGGCATTACTGCACTGCTGGGCTCAGGCTTTGACCCTGGTGTAACAGGGGTTTTCTCTGCCTATGCGCAAAAGCATCACTTTGATGAGATTAACTATATAGATATACTTGACGCCAACGGCGGTGACCATGGCTACCCTTTTGCAACCAATTTTAACCCCGAGATTAACATACGTGAGGTTAGTGCCAGGGGCAGCTACTGGGAGGACGGCCGCTGGATTCACACAGAGCCTATGGAAATAAAGCGTGTTTATGATTTTAAGCAAATAGGCGAAAAGGATATGTATCTGCTGCACCACGAGGAGTTGGAATCCCTTGCTTTGAATATTAAGGGCATTAAGCGTATACGCTTTTTTATGACCTTTGGCCAGAGCTACCTCACACATCTAAAATGCCTTGAAAATGTTGGTATGACCTCTATTGAGCCTATCAACTACAACGGCGTGGAGATTGTCCCTCTGCAATTTTTAAAGGCTGTTCTGCCTGACCCTGCCTCTCTTGGCCCCAAAACCAAGGGCAAAACCAACATTGGCTGTATCTTTACAGGCAAAAAGGACGGCAAGGAGAAGCATTATTACATCTACAACGTGTGCGACCATCAGGAGTGCTACAGGGAGGTTGGCTCACAGGCTATCTCTTACACCACGGGTGTTCCTGCCATGATAGGGGCTATGCTTGTAATGAACGGCACTTGGCAAAAGGCCGGTGTTTATAACATTGAGGAGTTCGACCCAGACCCATTTATGGAGGCTCTGAACAAATGGGGCTTGCCTTGGATTGAGGATTTTAACCCAAGCCTAGTAGATTAACCGATAGAGAGAGAGGGACAAACAATGGCCACACAACCTATATATCAGCTTACAGCAGAGCTGCTTGATTTTAAGCCTGTTATCTGGCGCAGCTTTCAGGTAGCGGGTAACGTGAAGCTCTCACGTTTGGCGTATATTATAATGACAATGTTTGAAATGGAGGCAAGCCACATGTTCAATTTTGAACATGTGCTTAAGTCCCTTCCAAATGCAAAGGACGCCAAGCCCTTGATTGTCCGCTATGAATTGCCGGATATGGATTTAGACATTGACGGGGAATCCAAGGATGCAAGCAAAACAAAGCTTAGCAGCGTTCTATCTAATCCCGAGGATTTGCTTTGCTTTGTCTATGACTTTGGCGACGGATGGCAGATTCTTCTCACCCTTGAAGAAGTTATAACAGATGAGGCTCTGCCTGCAAAAGAGCTGCCCAGAATTTTAGCCGGAGAGGGCTTGGGCATAGTGGAAGACGCAGGCGGCGTTGAAGGCCTTTATGACATAGTTGAGGCCTTTAAGGATAAGCAAGGTGAGGCATATGAGGAATACAGGGAATGGATGGGCATAGACGACTTTGACATAAGCTACTTTGATATTGCTGACTTAAACAAAAGGCTTAAGCGAGTGCCTACAATTTACACCAAGATATATGAAAAGCACCAATATCCCACCCAGAGTGAGATTAACTTTTTAAACCGCACATATATGCGCCGGTGGGTTTATGAGCAAGAGCAAGAGCCTAGTGATTTTGATGTTGACGACGAGGAATCTCCATTCCATTTTGAAAGCATAGCGGAGATAGCTGAGTTTTTGCAGGAATCTAACCTCTTTTTTAAAGAAAGAGGTATAAGGGGCGCAGAGCTTAAGGAGTTTAAGGCCGCAGGCATTCAGGAGATAGCCAGACAATGCGATTTTTTTGAGCCCATATTTACCACCCGTGTAAACAAGGCTGTCCAAGCCGCTGTTAGCGAGGATGAGTTTGCCGATTATATGGCCATTAAAGAGGGAAACATTTTTATAATAAACAAATGGGCAGGCAAGGATTATCAAAAAAGCCCCTTCTATACAGAGCTTAGAGAAAGCATGGGAGAGGTATTCGATTTGGTTGAAGAGAATGACCCTGAGGGCATTAAACGCATGATTGCAAACGTTGTTTGGCTCGACAGCCACTTCCCGAGCGGAGATGCAATATTAACTGATGAGTTTGTAGAGCTCTGGGATGAGATAGCAAAAGGAAGGATTGAGGAGTAAGGCTATGAACGATAATTTTAACAAGAGCATTCCCCCATTTGCACCCCTGCCCGAAAACAGGGCATATAATGAGGTAAACGAGCCCGCTCAGGCGGTGTATTCGCCGCCTCAAGCACAATATGGCTATGTACAACAGCCCGTGCAGGAGCAGCCTGTATATTATGCTCAGCCTGTTGCTGTGCCGCCCGTTGCTGCCGCTCCCCCTGCGCCTCCCAAGGCAAATTTGGGGCTGGGCATTACCTCCTTTGTTATGGGCTGGCTTAGCTTTTTGGGCTGTGCCTGCATAGGTATCAGCAATTTAATACTTTTTATATTTGCTCTGTTGTTCTGCATTACAGGCTTGGTGTTGGGTATAATCTGTTTTGCCTCTGACAAACACCAAAAGGGAATACTAAACGGCTTTGCTCTTACGGGGCTTATTCTTAACGGGATAGGCCTGAGTATCACGGTGCTGGCAGTTGTAAGTGCCGCAGCGCAGGGGGGGGCTTATTTAAAGTGAAGATTGAAGAGTGAAAAGTGAAGAGTTGTGGTGGATTTGCTGCGCAAATTTTGATTAAAAAGTGGTTTAAGCTTAATTTATAGCGGGAAATACGACAGGGCGATTTCTAGCTTTTAGCCTCTGACCCTAGCCTCTAGTCGCTGGGTTATATTATAGCATATTCACAGATAAAAGTCAATTTTTGTGTGGTTTTAGGCGGGTTTTTATGGGCTAAAAACGGCTAAGGTATGGGCTTTGCGGGCGGAGTGATATGTTAACAAGAAGTTTACATATGGGCTTTTAAAATTGAAAATTGAAAGTTGAAAATTGTGGTGATTCGCTGCGCAAATTCACCGCAACTCTTCACTTTTCACTCTTCACTTTTCACTTTTCCCTACCCGCCCCCTACTAACCTTTTCATTAAAATTGGCCATTTGCCATTAGAATAGCAGCCCTCAAGGAGTGTTAAAATCACTTTTTGAGGGCTGCTATTCTAAAATCTAATTCACCATAAAGCGGCCTTTCCATATTATAATAAAAAGAGCGGTGAAAAAGGAGGTTCTTGTTATGGAAAATGAAAGCTGTTTCGCAGTTATAGGCGGAGATATGCGCTCTGCCTATCTGGCCGGGAGTCTTGCTGCGGATGGATTTACGGTTTATTCAGCCGGACTTGAAAATGCAGGCTACTGCGGCGACTCTGTAATAATGACAGACGTGTTTACAGCGATAAGAATGAGTGCGATAATAATTTTTCCTCTGCCCGTTGTTCGTGTGGCAACATTTTTAAACGCACCCTTTAGCATGAAGTCTGTGTCCTTGGATGAGAGGATGCTTGAAGCCTTACAGGGCAAACGGATTTTTGCGGGGATGTCTGAAGGTCTTAAACGTATATCCAGAGGCTGGGAGATTCTGCCTGTAATTGATTATTACAAGGTAGAGGAGTTCCAGATTCTTAACGCCCTTGCCACGGCAGAGGGTGCTTTGGCCTTGGCTCTTATAGGTGCACCTTATGTGCTCAACGGCTCAAAATGCCTTGTTTCAGGCTATGGGCGTATAGGTAAAATGATAGCCAGCAAGCTTAAGGCTCTGGGAGCAGAGGTTTATGTAGCGGCACGCAAATCTACAGATTTAGCGTGGATAGAGACAATGGGCTATGCTCCCATTCGCTTTGAGGAGCTTAAAAGCGTAATTCGAAATATAGATATTGTATTTAATACAGTTCCCAAATTAGTAATAAATGAAGGCCTGATAGCTCAAATGAAGCGTTCCTCTATGCTTATAGACCTGGCCTCCTACCCGGGCGGTATAGACCTAAGGGCAGCCGAAAAGTACGGAATAAGAACAGAATTTGCCCCTGGCTTGCCAGGCAAATACTCTCCTTTTTCCTCCGCCCTTATTATCAAAGATACCGTTAGAAGCATACTTAGGGAGGCACAGAAATGAGAAATAAAAAAGTGGGCTTTGCGCTTACAGGTTCGTTTTGCACCTTTAAAGCCGCCATTGCCTGCATGGAGGATTTTGAAAAGCAGGGTGCGGATATATATCCTATTATGTCCGAAAATGCACACAAGACAGACACACGCTTTGGCACAGCCGAAGAAATTAAACACAAAATAATACGCATTTGCGAAAAGCCAATAATGCACACAATTTACGACGTTGAGCCTATAGGTCCAAAGGCTCTTCTGGACGTACTTATCATAGCCCCGTGCACAGGCAATACACTGGGCAAGCTTGCAGGAGGCATAACAGATACTGCTGTTACAATGGCAGCAAAAGCGCATTTAAGAAACGGCAAGCCAGTGGTTTTAGCTATTTCCACAAACGACGGCCTAGCCGCTTCCTCAAAGAATATCGCAGTGCTAATGAACACCAAGAATTATTATTTTGTACCCTACAAGCAGGATGACCCCGAAAACAAGCCAAACTCTTTGGTGGCAGATCTTTCAAGGGCAGCCAAGGCTGTGGAGCTGGCTCTGGAGGGCAAGCAGGTTCAGCCTGTTTTGGTTTAAATGGCAACTAAAGCCAGCATCCGGTAGAACTCGTTCTATCGGATGTTGGCTTTAAACGTATATAATGTGCAATTTCATAATAAATCCACAAAATAGGGTAAAAATTAACTTCCAATTAATTGACTTTTACTTAAATTTTATGTATTATTATAAGTGTATATAATTTTTAAAAGGAGGTGCTGCTATTGCCGGGAATTGATATAGGAATAGACCTTGGAACTTCCAGTATCCAAATCATTACCAAAGAGAGAGGCATAGTCCTTGATGAGCCGGCAGTGGTTGCGCTGGACATTGATACAGATGAAATTATCGCCTACGGGCTTGATGCATATAAAATGCTGGGCAGAACCTCCGAGAGGATACGCCCTATATATCCCCTTAAAGACGGAGTTATTTCAGATTATGATTTAACCGAGCAAATGCTTATGAACTTTGTTGAAAAGGTGTGCGGCAACAGAGTTTTTATGCCCAGAGTTGTTGTGTGTGTGCCTATTAATATAACAGAGGTGGAGCGCAGAGCTGTAAGCGACGCTCTTCACTCCTCAGGAGCTCGCAAGGTTTGCCTTATTGAAGAGGCCATAGCCGCCGCAATTGGTGCGGGCATAGACATCTCTGCTCCCATGGGCTGCATGATTGTGGATATAGGCGGGGGCACATCTGACATTGCCGTGCTCTCACTTAACGGCATGGCCAGCTGCGACTCCATTAAAATGGCGGGACATGCCTTTGACGAGGCCGTTATAAGGTATGTTAAAAAGAAGTTTAACCTGTTAATAGGCCCCAGAATGGCCGAAAGGGTTAAAATAAATCTTGGCTGTGCTGTGCCACGCAATCCCGTTGCCTCCATGAGGGTGAGCGGCAGAAGCCTGCTAAACGGTCTTCCCCGCTTTGTTACCATGACCTCAGATGACGCATTTGAGGCTCTGGAGGAGCCAACTATACTTATAACAAGGCGCATACAGCAGGTTTTAGAACAAACCGCCCCGGAGCTAATAGGAGATATACTAACAAACGGCGTGCTGCTCACAGGCGGCAGCTCTCAGCTTTACGGCATGGACAAGCTGGTGTCTAAAAAAACCAAGCTTAATGCAGTTTTGGCTAACGACCCCCAGCACTGTGTTGCTCTGGGCTGCGGCAAGGCCTTAAAGTTTATGGATTCGGCCACAGAGGAGGAGATTGCGCTCTCTCCATTAGATATTTATACATTCTAATTATAGAAAGGCCACTCAAAAACCGACTTGTCTTTGCGGTCTATTTTGCACCGCTTTTCAAGTGGTTCGACTATATCAGATATTTTTAATTGAGGTGAAAAGCTTGAAAAATTTACTAAAAAAATTTGCAAGTCTTCAAAAAAAAGACGGTGCGGTGGTTCTTGAGGTCTTATTAATTGTAATTATTGCCTTTGTTGCAACATTTTTTGCACAAAAATTGAATTATTATAAAAATGGTTTGGAGCTTGAGGCTTCAGGTGATTTTGGCAACGCAATTATCTCCTTTGCCTCTTCAAACAATAAGAAATCCGCCCAAAAGCTACCCGAGCTTATTAAATCCACCCGCAAGCACAGCATAGCTGCAGGCAGTGCCCACACTGTTGGTTTAAATGCCGACGGCACTGTTCTGGCTGTTGGAGATAACTCAAATGGGCAGTGCGATGTAAGCGAATGGCATGATATAATAAGCGTTGCAGCAGGAAAAACCTTTACTGTTGGTCTACGTTCTAACGGCACTGTGGTAAGCACCAACTCTGAGGATATCGCCATTTTAGAATGGCAGGATGTAATTGAACTTGAGGCAGGAGGCAATCTTGCCGCCGCCCTTACCAAAGATGGCAAGGTGCTGCTCAATTCCACCCGCTTTGACGTTTCAAAATGGGAGAATATAGTAATGCTGGCCGTCTCCTATGATTCTATTAGCGGGCTGCGCAAGGACGGCAGGGTTTTAACTCTGGGTGCTTACAGCAATACAACTCAAAATTGGCGTTATGTCCAAGCTATTTATGCTACTCAAAATGATATTCTGTGTATCAAGCGGAACGGTGTGGTGCAATCTGCAACCATGTCCGCAAATAAAATGCCTTGGGATGCCGTTACAAGGGTTGCTGCGGGTTCAAGCCACGCACTGGGGATTACCTCAGAAGGCAAGGTGTTTGCAGCTGGAAGCTTAAATTACGGCGAACGTGATATTACCGACTGGAAAGACATAGTTGATATAGCCGCAGGCTCGGCTTTTTCTGTAGGGCTTAAAGCAGACGGAAGCTTGCTTGCCGTGGGCAACAACAACAGCGGTCAATGTAATATTTCTGAATGGAAATTAATATAGATATAATTATAATCAAAGCAACCTAGCAGGAGGATACTACTAATGGTTAATTTAGACGCAGATGAGATTTTTTCAGGGCTTAAAAGGCTGCATTTTATAGGTATAGGCGGCTCAGGAATGTGCCCCATAGTCGAGATACTTCATAGCACAGGCAACTATATAATAACAGGCTCTGATGTAGACAATGAATCTGATACCGTTAAGCGCATAAGAGGCATGGGCATACCCGTAGCTATAGGCCACAGGGCAGAGAATATAGGAGACGCCCAGTTGCTTGTATATTCAGCGGCAATCCAAAAGGATAACCCTGAGCTTCTGGCGGCAAAGGAGGCAGGAATTCATGTCTTTGAGCGTTCTGTTATGCTGGGCGTGCTCTGTCGCAGGTATCCCAATACTATTGCTATTTCCGGCACTCACGGCAAAACCACAAGCAGCTCTATGCTGGCGCAGATTCTTGTGACCGCAGGAATAGACCCCACTGTTTTTATAGGCGGCAAGCTGCCTCTTATAGGCGGCAACGGGCGTGTGGGCAACAGTGATATTATGGTGTGTGAGGCCTGCGAATTTGTAGATACCTTCCTGCAAATAACACCTGCCATTGCGGTTATACTCAACATAGATGCCGACCATTTAGACTATTTTGGCACTCTTGAAAACGTGATACGCTCATTTAATAAGTTCCTCAAGCAGACCTCAAGCCTTGTTGTAATCAACGGTGACGACGCTAACTCATTAAAGGCTCTGGAGGGTGTGGAGCTGCCTGTTATCACCTTTGGTTTAGGCGAAAATAACGATTACACAGCCAAAAATATACGCATGAACGAGGGCTCTCACTGGGAATTTGAGCTGGTTCACAAGGGCACCTCTTTAGCAGACATCACACTCCAGGTGCCAGGCAGACACAACATCTACAATGCCCTTGCGGCCGCCGCAGCGGCTCATGTATCGGGTGCAATCCCACAGGACATAGTAAACGGCCTTGGCTCATTTACAGGCGCAGGCAGGCGTTATGAGGTGCACGGAGTGTTTGACGGCCTTACTGTGGCAGACGATTACGCACACCATCCCGCCGAAATTGAGGTTACTCTCAAGGCGGTTAAGGAGATGCATTTTAACAAGGTGTGGGCGGTGTTTCAGCCCTTTACCTACACTAGAACTAAGAATTTGTTGCAGGAGTTTGCTAATGCTCTGGATATAGCCGACCAGGTGATACTCACAGAAATAATGCCCGCCCGTGAGGTTGACGATTTAGGCGTTAGCTCCTCACAGCTGCAGGAGAGAATCAACAAGCCCTGCAAGCTTTTGGGCTCATTTGAGGAGATAGCCGATTATGTAATAGCAAACGCAGGCAGCGGAGATTTAGTTATAACCATGGGCTGCGGGGATATTTACAAATGCGCAAAGCTAATTAAGCAAAAGCTGGAAGCTAAGGATTAATCCAATCGAAAGGAGTGCGCAATTAATTGCGTAAAAACAAGTATGATAGATTTTTTAAACGGAGCTCTTAGCGGTATAATACAAATAGGACTGGCCGTACTTATATTATACCTTGCCATCAAGGTATTTTCGGGTTTGGCAAAGTGGCTGGTAACGGTGTTGATTGCGGCGGCATCTGTGCTGCTTATTAAGGGGATTATCGACTGGACAATGATAGCCTCTGCCGGCGAAAGTCTTTTTCAATGGATAGGAAGCAAATTTTAATAAAAATTTAGTAAAAAATACTGGACAAATGCCCTAAATTATGCTAACATATTACAGTGGCAAATTTAAGGCGTTTGTTCAACATGTGCTGGTGTGGCGGAACTGGCAGACGCCCAGGACTTAAAATCCTGTGATGGCAACATCGTACCGGTTCGATTCCGGTCACCAGCACCAAACGCACATAATCCGAACCGTTCAACCGTTTTTCCAATCGGTGAATCGTTCGGATTTGTGCTATATTTTGACTATCCCAACTTCAACGAAAAAAACAAGAAATGACCTCCGCCCGGCTTGTCTTGTCAAGGGTAGGCGTGGAGATTTTTTCGCCGGATATAAGCGAAAAAATACTACCCGACCTTGACAAGGTCACATGGATATAATAGTGCAAGGGGCAAGCTAACCGCAGTTAGGCTTGCCCCTTAATTGCTAATTGTTCCTCAATTTGAAAATCTTTTGCAACAATCTCTACTGTGTTGCCGTCAATCAATGTAATGAGTAATGACTTAAAACTATCGTTGAGGCGTTTGGTTCCGCCGCCAACATAATCCGTAGCATAACGCCTTTTTATCGTGCTTATGGCATTTAGGAGAAAATCGCTTGTTTCGCTGACAGAGATTTCAGAAATTATATTTTCGTCCCAATGGGCTATATTCTGAAAAGCAATATAATCCAAACAGCAGATGGTAAATGTTTGTTGCTCGCTAACTTTGATTTCAGCCGTTTCATAATTGAAAGTAATAGAATCAAGTGAGTAGTCGATCCAATCTCGATTCGCAAAATTCAATTTTTTTCCCTCATTTCTCTTGTGCTTATTCTACCATTTTCCCGTTGAAGAGCCAAACCCCCGTAGAAACAAAAAATACGGGGCTAATCGCAGTTAGGCTTTCCCCTTAAATTATTACATCAAAGATGGGTCAGCAGCATACCAAGTCTGAACTTCATTTTTTTCGTTGCTGTTCACTATCCAAGCAACGCCGAAAAGAAAAGATTTAGAGGCGGTTTTGGGGTTGATGTCATATTGCAAGCCGTTTTTCAAGTATGAGATGGTATAATCAAATTTCCCGCTGTTGAAATTCTCGCCCTCTGCACCAAGCGTAAGTTTTAGCTTGCCGTAATAAAAAGATAAAGACTCAAAATCTTCACCGGATTCCTTGCTGTTCTTTATCTCTTCTGTCGGATAATTGTCAAACATGCATTTAAGAGAGTGTGTCAAACTGTCATTTTCAAATTCCACGGTTAAGCTGTACCTGCCGTTAATATCGGAAATATGTTCTTTATTTAGCGGTAATTGCTTAATCTTAAAAGGTATCGGCTCATTATCAAGGTAAATGGAAATCTGACCTATCGGCGTTTGCAATGTCATAGCAAGTATACTCCCGTAATTTTCTTTATCATTATTCTACCACTAACCCGCCGAAAAATCAATCTTTCAGATAAAGAAAATAGGCGGGGAACGGCATAATCACCGTTCCCCGCCCTGTCTTATGTAGAGCAAGGGCGGCGGCTTTACCGCCCTTGCTGATATTTTCAACTCGTATTCCTGCCAGCTTTCTCTTTCTGTTTCCCCGCTTGCTGTGCCTTCCATTCCGCAAATTCTCGTTTGCCATCCTCGCTCTCGAAAAATTTCTGAATTTCAGGCAACAAGCACCTTGCAAGTGCTTCAATTTCGTGCCGTGGAATCCCGGTGCCGTAGTCCTTTCTTTTAATGGTTATCGCCCCCTGAATTTAATTTTTATGCGCCGTCAAATAAAACGACCATCTAATTCACCTTCCTTCTACCAGCTCATTTCCCACTCGTGGTCGTGGGATTGTTTATGCTTTTTCTTCTGCCGATTTTTGCGCTCGGTGACTTGCTTTTGCTCTTGTTCCTCCTTTTTCGGCGGGTCTGTCAGAGCCAAAAAGTTTTCAATAGCCACCACAGCCCCGATAACAGCGGCGGTATCAACGCCCCGATTCCGAGCCATTTCCACATCCGCTTTGTCGGCGTATTGTCCCGCGCCTGCAAGCGTTTCTCCAGCCCTTCCAGCTTGTTGCTGACTGTCGCTGAAATGCTCCGTTTCAAGTTGTCCGCTTGACTGGAAAAGTCTGAGCGCAGACTTCTTTCGTATCTCTCCACCGCCGCCGTGTGGCTGCTCATTGCCCTTTTGACCTCCGGCATGATCTCCTGTTTCCAGTCCGTCCAAGTCGGCAGCTGCTCGATTTTCTTCTGCATCGGTTCTTGATGCTGCGCGATTTCCGACAGCATTTTTAGCAATTCCCGCAGAAGCTCCGGCGGCAAGCCCATGACCGGCACTTTGATTTCCAGTTCCTTCACCAATACTTCGGGTCGATTCATCTCTTTGAGATTTTTCAAATCCAATGCCATAATGCTGTTCCATCCTTTCCTTCAAATATTTTTCATCGTGAAGCCGATTGTCGCGGCATTTCTGCCCCTCCGGTGTCGTGTAAGTGATATATTTGTAATGGTCTATCCACTTGACACCGTAGCCCATCCGCTCCATATTGGCGATAAAATCGCCCTTGTTTGCGCTGTTTTCCATTGCGCTGTCGATTGCGTTCATAAGTTTGAATTTCCAGCTTTCGCCCTTTTCGGCGGCTTTCAACTCGTTTATACCCATATCACGCGCCTGTGATTTTTCGCTTATCACCGTCAGCCCTCGCTCCATACACAAGCTGTCAGAATAATCTTTGACTGCCTGTAACTCTTTTTTGGACTGCTGCCATTTCAGCCCGGTATCCATGTTGACCGAGTTCAGCACAATGTGGTTATGGATATGCCCCCGGTCTTTGTGGGTGGCGATTACCGCCTGAAATCCCGGGAAACGGTCTGCCAGCTTCACGCCGATTTCATGCGCTTGTGCGTGGGTTAGCTTTTCCTCCGGCGAAAAGGATTGAATGAGGTGGATATACTGCCGCCCGGTGTCTTTGCCATACATTCGCTTGACGGTCTGCATTTCCGCTAACGCCGATTCCGGCATACAATCCTTGCCGCTCACAAGCCGCGCTTCGGTTTTTGCATATTGGGCGACATAGCGGAGGATTGCTTTCAGCCCGTGATTTGAGTTAGTGAATTTAATGATTGCCATACTTTCACCAATTCTTCTTTCACATCGCACAGCTCAATGCACTTGATTTTTTCCATATTCGCCAGCGTTGTAAGCTGATTGACATTCGCCCCGATCCGGCGCATTTCCTTCACCGCATCCGGCAAGCCATCAATAACGACAATCGGCTTGTTCAGCGCGGCGGACAGAATGAACGCTGAAACGGTTAAATCCACCCTTGCGGATTTTGTCTTGATTTTCGCCATGTCGGATTCCGACAGGCGGAAATTGAGAAGTTTGTTTTTGCTCGTAGTTATCACCTTCCTTGCAATTTTTCCCGTAAAAGGGGGTGTTGGGGGAATCCCCCAACCAAGCGACTGTTTGTATGGCGGCGGTAGCCGTCTATACAAATAGGAAGCTTGCCTATCCCAAGGGGATAGTAAATGCGGGGCAATCGAAGATTGCCGAGCCGCCAGCCGCAACAGCGGCGGTGAGCGAAGCGGACGATAGTCCGGCTTTGCGGTGAAAGCGATAGCTTTCACATGGCGACGTGTCCCGCCATTTAGCCGCCGTTCGGCGGCCGTGCGCTGTTGCTGTGCGTTTTCACCTCCCAGCGATTATTCGCCGTTTTTCCGAGCCAGTTTCCTGACAACTTGCCTTTCTTGGTAGCCTGCCGTTTTCTTGCCTTTGGTGCGCTACCGCTGTTCGCGGGTCGTGGCGCGCTTTGCCGGACAAGTAGCCGTTCGGACGGTCATTCAATTTTACTCCTGCCCTCACTTTCCATTGTAATGAGAAAACAAGAAATATATTTTTCTGTTTTCTGCAATTTTTATTATAGCACTCTCTTGACAACTTGTCAAGACTATTGTATAATAAATTTGAAGATATTCTTTTATCTGAAAGAGGGTGCGAAATGGCGTATAAATTTAAGGTGTGGACGGACGGCGTTCGTGAGGTGTTTGGGTGGGGAACGGTCGAAAATGAGTATGATAAAAAATTGGTGCACAAAAAAGACTTTGAGTTTACCCAAAGCCTTTTGGCGTTGCTTGATTTGAATGTGGATGATTTATACGAGCCCACCGGGAACATGGGGAAACAAATACAGGCGTTGTATTCTAAGACGGATGGGAGCGGCGATACCTTCAATCTGCGCCGCGCTTTTGACAGCTTGGCGCGGAAACACATCTTTTTTGAATTTCTGCGAATTGATTGGCAGGACAGGCTTGATCGATACGAACGGAAAGAATTTGAGGGTGCGGTTGACCGCTTGATGCGATATAAGGATATCACATGGATTCCGTCACAGCTTGCCACATGGCAGAATCATATTCGGGATTTGCTGAAAAAGGCTTTGGACGGCACAGCGCGGGACAAGACGGTGCAAAAGGCGGTTGCGGATTTATACAGGGGCTATGATGGTTCGCTTGATTTGTTCAATTTTCGCCCCTTGTCTACCGGCTTTGAGCGTGTGGACGGCTCGTCAATGGCAGAGGTGCTTTATCCGCGCTCTATTGCGGATATGGTGGATTTCTTTCTGCGTGAGGTGGTGCGGCGTGAGGTCACGTTTAAGCCCTGCAAAAACTGCGGCAAGTATTTCCCTTCTACCGCTCACGGCAACACAGAGTTTTGCAACCGCATTTACGCTGACGGCAAGACCTGCCGGGAAATCGGCTCTATGGCGAAATGGAAAGAGAAGGTTGCCGCCAGCCCCGCGATTTTGCTGTATAATAAGCATTACAAGACGAGGTTTTCAAGGATTCGGGCGGGGAAAATCACAAGAGAAGTGTTTCAAGAATGGGCGGCAAAAGCGAGGAATTATCGGGATAAGGTGACGAACGGCGAAATGCCGTTGGAGCAGTTTCAAGCGTGGCTCGATTCGGGAAGATGGGTGTAGATGATGAAAAAAAGATAAAATGTATGCTTTGTGGGATTACAACCGATGCTTCTTACCTATGTCGCAGCCATAGTCAAAAATTAAAGCAAATGCTTGAACGCAACGAGGGAGTTATTTCACAGCCGGATTTTAGACACCATTGTGCGATTTGCGGAGAATATGAAAATAGAATCATGATTGAATATCAAGGGTTTGCATACTTCTGCAATCTTGATATTGAGGAAATCTCTGATTTTTTTAACAATCGGCTTTAACTAAAAATCCGTCGAAAAAGGCACTGTGCCATATCCGGCGGCGCGGGAGTATCGGGATAAGGTAACGAGTAGCGAAATGAAGATTGAGGATTATGAGGATTGGTTGAAAAGCGGCTATTGGGTGTAAAAAATGCGGATGTGAAGGATGAATTTTATCTGGTGTGTATTTTATTGTGAAGAGGTGTGAGTAATGGATTTAAGTAAATGGCAATTTTACGATATTTGGCTGTTAATGTCCTTATCCTCAGATGCAGAAGGATGTATGTTGAATGATATTTTGAGAACAGGCGATTTGTTGAATCATACCATTTTCTTACAGGACGAACTGAATTACGGTATGAGCAAACTTATTTACAACGGCTATGCTGAAATCTATGGAAATAGACGCTTTCGGAGCACAGAAAAAGCCGAGCAGTTTTTGAGGGAAAATAACCATTCCAAAGAAGGTATTATTGCTAAACTCATGCGGCTTAAAGGTATATTCTGCGCATTGCCGATAAAGAGCGGTTGCCCTCTTACACAATTTTTCACAGAGGATGATATGCATGTAGCGCATAAAAAAAACAAGAGACAGCGGCGTTCCTTTAAAACTGACCAATATAAATGATATTGTTAGAAAGATTGATTGGTTGAAATTAGGGTATTGGATGTACATCGTTTGAAAGAAGGTCTATTTGCTATGTGGGAAAATTCCGATGTTGAAGTCTTTTTCTACTTCATTGGAGCGAGAAAGACAGCCGCTACAAATGGGTATCGCCCTGCCCATTTAATAAAAGACAATTATTTGACAACGGGGATTCATCATTATTATAATGTTGGGAAAATTGAGCCTAATGGAACAGCCTACGGAACAATTACTTTCATATCTCCCGAATTTTACCCCAAATCTTTGTGGATTGGCAAGCGATTATCTGTTCAAGAGGGTTCAAAGGTGGTTGGCTATGCCATTGTTTTAAGGATATGCAATCCTTTATTAACCTTAACAGACCGAATATACCACAAAATTGACAATGCTATTATTTTGATGGTAAGCAACAGAGGCAATTACGGTTTTGTCACAGTTGATGCAACATCGGAACAAATACCAATATGTTATATGGCTATTTGTAAATATGAAAATGAGGACACTATATATTTATTTCTGTGTAATGACAATATGGAAACTGAAAACGATTGTGATTTCACATCAATTGACGAAGCCATAAAAGACGCACGAAGACGCACTTTTATGCCGTTCAACTGGAAATATCCAAATGGATGAGTAGAAAAAACATTTTTGCTTTTGTATTGACAATCACTCTAATATCGGTTATAATATAATCAGTAAAGGAGTGATTGCAAATGCCTACAGTCGGAGAAAGATTACGAACGCTGCGAGAAAGCGTGAAGTTATCACAAGCAAAATTAGGAGAACTGGCAGAGTTAAAACAGGCAACTGTCAACCGCTATGAACACAGCAACGCCGAAGCCCCCTATTCTGTTTTGCTGTGGTATGCGGATTATTTTGATGTGTCTTTGGACTATATTTTCGGGCGGTGCGAACAACCGCAGGGCAAGCTGTATGACTATCAGCCGAAGGTGTTCAACGAGGACATGAAACAGTTTGTAGAGATGTGCTTTGACCCCAATTCTCCAATGAGTGATAAACTCAAACAAGTTGTTTTGCGGTTAATGCAGGAGGAACAGAGAAAATGAAAGGTGTCATATACGCCCGATATTCCTCTGACAATCAGCGGGAAGAATCCATTGAAGGGCAAATCCGGGAGTGTAAGGAATACGCCGAAAAGCAAGGCATTACCATTTTGAACAGTTACATTGACCGTGCCTTGTCCGCCAAAACAGATAACCGCCCCGAATTTCAGCACATGGTAAAAGACAGTGCCAAGCACCTCTTTGATGTTGTAATTGTTTGGAAACTTGACCGCTTTGCGAGAAATCGCTATGACAGCGCACATTACAAGGCAATTCTGCGCCGAAACGGTGTTAAGGTGGTATCGGCAAAGGAAACCATAGCCGAGGATTCCACAGGAATTTTGCTTGAATCTCTGTTAGAGGGCTACGCCGAATTTTACAGTGCGGAGTTGTCCGAAAAGGTGACAAGGGGCTTGACCGAAAACGCACTGAAATGCAAATACAACGGCGGCGGTCTGCCTGTGGGCTACTCGACAGATAGCGAACAATGCTATCAGCTTGATACGCTGACCGCTCCGGCGGTGTTGGATACCTTCAAGAAATATGACAAGGGTGCAACCGTTGCCGAGATTGTCCGCTGGCTGAATGAAAAGGGTATACAGCCGCACAGGGGCAAGGTGATGGGCATTGACAGCGTAAAGCGAATGCTGAAAAACCGCGCCTATTTGGGCGAATACCGTTACAGTAAGACCATTATTCCAGGCGGTATTCCCGCTATTGTGCCACAGGATTTGTTTGACCGTGTGCAGGAACGGCTTGCCAAAAACAAAAAAGCCCCTGCCCGATATAAGGCAAAGGAAGAACTTTACTTATTGTCAACAAAACTGCATTGTGGATTGTGCGGCGCGTTTATGGTGGGCGAAAGCGGAACGAGCGGAACAGGCAAATTTCATCAATATTACAAATGCGTGGGTGCGAAAAAACACAAGGGGTGCAATAAAAAGGCAGTCAAAAAGGCGTGGATTGAGGACATTGTTGTAGCCGAAACGATGAAAGCGATTATGGACGATTCGGTTGTGGAGTATATCACAGACTTGGTAATGGACTTGCAGAAAAGAGAAAATATAGATTTACCCCGCTACAAGGAACAGCTTGCGGACACGGAAAAAGCCGCAGAGAACCTTGTAAACGCAATTCAGCAAGGCATTTTCAACAGCTTTACCAAACAGCGGCTTGACGAGTTAGAGCAAGTCAAGAGCGATTTGGAAGTCAAGATTTTGCAAGAAGAAATGCAACGTCCGCTTTTGAAAAGGGAGCAAGTCACCTTTTGGATTCACAAATTCCGGCTGATTGATACTACAAAGCCGGAACAGCGGCAAAGATTGATTGACAGCTTTGTGAACGCCATCTATCTCTTTGACGACCGGCTCGTTCTCACATTTAATTACAAAGAGGGTTGCAAAACCATTGCGCTATCTGATATAATGGGTTTAGCGAAAGGTTCGGATTTTACTACTTGTGGCGCACCAAACCGGCGATAAATCGTCAAAGTGAAAAGTGAAGAGTGAAAAGTGAAAAATAAGAACGGGTTCGCTGGTTTGTACTTTTCACTTTGCTCTTTTCGTTTTTCACTCTTCACTTCGTATCTTTTTCGGAGTACCCTGTCATGCGGCCCGCTTTTGCGAGCTCGCAACTAAATTTGCCCTTTGGGGCAAGTGAAATGCCTTATCAAATTCCCCGCCACAGTAGCGGAAGTCAAAAAATATTGGAGGGTTCATCATGAACATTATTCGTACTCCTGCAGTAGAGCTTTCAACAATTCCCGCTGTTGCTTACAAGCTTAAATTAGCATCCGGCGGCGCAGGGCTCAAGCTGCTGAGATTAGACCAAAACCTTAGCGCAACATTTACTATAGACAGGCGCGGCGGTGCTACAGCACCTTATGGAACTGTAGATAAGGCCTTCTTCCCTGATTCTGCAGTAGAAGAGGCAAAGGATTTAACCGAGGGCTTGCCCTATTCCTCTCGTGGAAAAATCAAGGTTGCCGTGTTTGATCAGGCTAAGGAAGCAGACGATGTTACCGAAGCTGAGGTTGATGCTATCGACTTGGTAGACAGCGAAGAATACGCCGCTATTGTAGGCCGTTATTCTGATGAAAAGGGCAAGATAAACTACCGTTTATTGAATAAAGACTTTATCCAATTTGCGGCAAAAAGCAAGCTTGTAGCCGATTTAATTGCTCAGCAGGCCTTGGAGGATGATATTTTGGTGCACATAGTTAAAAACCGTGCAGGCTTTTTAGCTAACAAAAAGGATTCACTGAGCGACGCCGAAACACTTGCATTAATTGAAACCTTAGATGAAATTGACACACACAGCGCATTTAAGGAGCTAAAAAACTACATTCGCCATTCATTGGTTCGCAAATAAAATTTAAATTTATTTAAATACAATCTGAGTTGTTCAGCTATCATTTTGATAGCGAACAGCTCATTTTTTGTCTCTTATTAGCACGCTTTGCACTTTCTGCATATAATATCACAATACCTTTTATTTTAAAATAACAAAGGAGAAATGATATTATGGCAACAGGATATTTAACCGTGCAGGTGCGTGACGCCGGCGAGGCTATGCCTATCTCGGGGGCTTATGTCACTGTAAGCGACCTAGACGGCAACGTGCTTTACAACCTTGTCACCGATTCCTCCGGTTCAACTGAGGAAGTGCAGCTATATGCGCCTGACAAGGTTCACGATTTTTCCCCTGGCGATCCCGAGCCCTATGCCGCTTACAATGTAAGCGTAAGCAAGGCCGGCTTTAAAACCGAAAATATTTATGAGGGAGCAGAAATTTACGACGGCATTGCCTCTATTCAGCCTGTCTCGCTTGTTCCCGCAAACTCTTCCGCCCCCCCTGTCAACAACACATTTGTACCTCCCGATTCACTTCTTGAGAATTTTCAACAGCAGCAACCGGCTCCGGACCCTTCTCCAACTCCCTCCGCCCCGCCTAATAGCCGAGCCCTTCTTAGCCCCCGTGTCATTCCTGAGGTTGTAATCCCTGAAAAAATCACGGTGCATTTAGGCTCACCCACTAATGCCAGCGCAGCAAATGTTACTGTCCCCTTTGCAGATTATGTTAAAAACGTTGCAGCCAGCGAAATCTATGCAACCTGGCCTGCCGCCTCTATTGACGCAAATATTCTGGTTATTATGACCTTTGTCCTTAACAGAATATACACCGAATGGTACCGCAATCAGGGATATACCTTTGACATAACCAATAACACCGGCTGGGACCAATATTATAAGCCAGGGCAGAGCATACCCAGCAATATATCTAAAGCGGTGGATAGATTGCTGGGCGATTACATTCACAGAATCGGCTTTGCTGAGCCGCTGTTCTCCTCCTTTTGCAACGGCACAACAGCAACCTGCTCAGGGCTTTCTCAGTGGGGCACAGTCTCTTTGGCAGAGCGAGGATACACCCCCCTGCAAATTTTACAGTATTATTACGGCAATAACATAGAGGTAGCCCACACCAATTTAATATCCAATGTGCTTACAACCTATCCCGGGTATACCCTTACCAACGGAATGTCAGGCACGCCTGTTTTGCAAATTCAAACCTATCTCAATCGCATAAGCACGGCCTATCCCGCCATTCCCAAGATAACTCCCGACGGCGTTTACGGCCCTCAAACCATTGCGGCGGTAAAGGCCTTTCAAAAGATATTTACTCTGGATCAAACAGGCAACACCGACCGTGCTACCTGGAACAAAATAGGCATGATTTATAACGGAGTTACCAGACTGGGCGAGCTGGATTCTGAGGGAATACAAAACGGAGTGGGTGTGAGCCCTCCAACCACCACAATTCAGCAGGGCAACACAGGGGGATTAGTCTCCCAGCTGCAATTTTTATTAAACGCCATAGGCAATTACAACAGTGCTATTCCAACCGTGATACAGGACGCCAGCTTTAACGCCAACACCACCGCTGCGGTTAAGGCCTTTCAAAGCTATTACGGCCTAACTGCCGACGGCAAGGTTGGCCCCGCTACATGGAAAAAGCTCTATGAGGTTTATAAGGGGCTGCCCGAGGTTGGCGGCGGCGGGTCTGTAACGCCTCCCACTCCTCCAACAACCGGCCCGGCATATCCCGGGTATGTAATAAAGCAGGGCGGTAACAATTCCAGCAGTGATGTTGCTTTAATGCAGAAATATCTCAACGCCATTAGCAATGCTTATCCCTCTATCCCCAAGATAGTGGAAGACGGGAAGTACGGCCCCGCCAGTGCGGCGCAGGTGCGAGCCTTCCAGCAGATAAAGGGCTTGAGTCAGGACGGCCAAATAGGCCCTGCAACCTGGGCGGCAATAGTCAATGCCTATAGCAATGTAGGCAGCACCTACACCCCGCCGGTGTACCCGGGGATTCTAATGGCAAAGGGCTCGTACGGCTCTTATGTGTCAACACTGCAAACCCTGATTAACCGCTTGGCAGACAAAAATTCATCTGTGCCTCACGTTACAGTAGACGGTGATTTTGGCTCAGGCACAGACGCCGCCGTGAGGGCTGTTCAGCGAGTGCTGGGCTTGACTGTAGACGGCAAGGTGGGAGCTATGACCTGGAACGCACTTGCCAACGCATAATTGAGCTCTTTATCATTTGTAGGGGCAGACCTATGTGTATGCCCAGATTATCGTAAAAATACCTGTTTTGGGGCAGACACACAGGTCTGCCCCTACGGTTTTTATGGATGGCCGATTCAGGGTTATGTTATTACACAAAAGCACATAGTGCTAACCTCTAAACGTAACAATGTTCTCTCAGGCATCGGCAGTCTTGCTGCCGTTAATGCCGTGAGGTTATTATAGCATATTCCTTGATAAAAGTCAATTTTTGTGTGATTTGAGGCGGGATTTTATGGGCTAAAAATGGCTAAGGCATGGGCTTTGCGGCTGTGGTGATATGTTAACAAGAAGTTTACATATGGGTAATTTTAAATTGAAAATTGAAAGGTGAAAGTTGAAAATTGTGGTGAATTTGCTGCGCAAATTTTGATTAAAAAATAGTTTAAGCTTAATTTATAGAGGGAACTGCGACTGGGCAATTTCTAGCTTCTAGCCTCTGGCCTCTAGCATCTAGTAGGTGTTATCTATTATTTCTTATCTAAATCTTAGGGTTCGTAGGGGTCACGGCTTGCCTGACCCATGGTTCGTGCGAGGAGCAAACGGGACGGGCAAGCCCGTCCCCTACAACTTTTTAATCAAAATTTGCCGCAGCAAATCCACCATAACTTTTCACTTTTCACTTCACTTACGCCGCATTCCTCAAATCATTATAAACCTTCCCGTGCGCAGGTGTGCTGCGCAGCTCAATCAGCTTTTCAATGGTAACAAAGCTAAAGCCCCGCAGCTTTAGCGCAGGTATAATACTCTTCATGGCCTCAACGGAGCTTGCGTGTACATCGTGCATTAGCACTATATCCCCGTCTCTTGCCACGTTTACCACATTTTGATATACTATTTCGGCATCCTTAAACTTCCAATCCATAGGGTCTATAGACCAGATTATAACATTAACATCTACAGCATTTAAAACCGCAGCATTATAAGCACCATAGGGCGGACGCAGCGCAATGGGCTTGCTGCCTGCATTCTGCTCAATAACCTTGGCTGTATCGTTAATTTCAGACTTAAGCTTAGCCTCTGAAATAGAGGTTAAATCCTTGTGATTATAGGTGTGGCTTGCAATTTGGTGGCCTTCCTCCGCCGCACGCTTGATAACGCTGGGATTGACCTTTGCGGCTGAGCCGAGCACAAAAAAGGTAGCCTGAACCTCCTCACTTTTGAGTATATCCAAAAGCTGAGGGGTGAGGTTCTTATCAGGGCCGTCGTCAAAGGTTAAGGCTATGAGCTTTTCACCCTTAGAGGCCGCCTGCACTCCCGTGCCTGAGAGCTGAGTGCTCACCGAGGCCGCAATATAGGCCTCTTTGCCGCCGTAGCTCACCTTGTAAAACTCCTCATCCTCTCCCCTGTTTTTAAGAAGAGCAAGCACAGTTCCCGCTGCTGCACGGCCTGTCACCTTAGCGTCTGACTTGGCCTCTGCACGAATGTTAACCTTATCGCCTGTTACCAAAACAGTGCCAAAGGTGGTTTGCTTGTCGTTTTCTGTGGGGATTTCCGGCTCTGATTCCTGCTGAGAGCTGGAGGCTTCGCTCTCCTCGGCTGTGTCCTGAGGCTCAGAGGACACCGCTTCAGAGGCAACAGCTTGACTTGAGGCCTTGCTGCTGCCACCTCCGCAGGAGGTCATTGCTATTGTCATAAGACATACAAGCGCAATTGCAGCTGTTTTGTATAATATTTTAATTGATAAAAGCTTCATGTGTATTACCGTTCCTTTTTTTATCTTATAGTAACACAGGTTTTGTAGCATTGCAAGCTCTTACTAACAAATGCAACTGCCTTAAGGCTCATTTTAAGCCTTAAGGCAGTTTTAATTTTAACTATGCTTTCTTCTTTTTAAGCCTATCCATGCCAATGCAGCTGAAGAGGCAAGCAAGGTTATTAAAATATACCGCGGAATTGGTGCATCTGCTGTTTTAGGAGGCTCTATGCCGCCATTACCGCCCTCATTGCCTCCCTCTCCGCCTGTGCTGCTTTTTGACCACACAGCATAAAGGTTTATGCTATCATAAAAATCTACAATATAATCCTCAAAGAAATCCGCCTTTACAGCGTCCGGATTCCTGCTCCAGCCCTCAAATTTATATCCTGACCTTGTGGGTGCGCCTGTGCCTGTGCCTGGGAGTGCGCCCACCTTCATGCCAAAGGTTACGGGCTTGCTCACTGTGCCGCCGCTGCCGCCGTTTGCTTTAAACAGCAGCGAAAGTGTTGCCGAGGGCAGCTTAGTTGTAGTAAAAATAGGCTTTGTTGTGGTAGATACAGTTGTGCTAGTTCCCACGCTTGTTGGAGTAGTACTTGTTAATACAGTTGTTGATGGCAAGGTAGTTGCTGCTGTAGATGTTGTTGTGATAGTTGGCGTTGTGGTGGGTACTGTTGTTGCAGTTGTGAGGTTTGATGTTGTGGTTGGTGTGGTGGTTGGTGTAGTATCGCTTGTTGTGGTCGATGTTGTGGTGGTGGTAGGTGTGGTAGTTGTGGCCTCTGTTGTGGTAGGTGTTGTCGTTGTGGTGGTTGTTGTCGTGGGTGTTGTGGTATCTGTTGTTGTAGGTAGCGTTGTGGTGGTTGTCGTTGTAGTTGCCTCTGTTGTTGTAGGTGGTGTCGTTGTGGTTGTCGTAGTAGTGGGTGTGGTGGTTGTGGTTGTGGTCGTTGTGGTTGTGGTCGTTGTAGTCGTTGTAGTCGTTGTAGTCGTCGTAGATGTCGTAGTTGTAACTGGCTCACCCAAAAATGTGATTACCACATCTCCGTGCTCTCCGTTTAGACGTGCTTCCGGAGTGGGCAAGCTAAGCCCTGCCGGCAATACAACGGTATTTATTATATAATTAGCACCGCCTCCGCCTCCGCTGCCGCCTCCTGCCCAGTTGTTGCTTATGCCTGAGGCCTTTGAGCCGCCACCGCCTTCGCTGCCGCCCTGGCTGTAGCCGCCGCCTCCTCCTCCGCCGCCGCCTCCTGAATGATAGTCAGCGGGAACAAGAGAACCGCTTTCACCGGCTGCGCCGCTTGCGCCATTGGAGGAGGAGGTTTTGCCTCCGCTGTTTCCGGCTGAGCCGTTTCCTCCGCCATTTCTTCTGCGTGCGCCTGCTCCGCCGCCGCCTCCACCGCCACCGCTGACAAGCTGTGCGCTGCCGCCTATCAAAACGCCGGAAGCTCCGCCGCCTCCGCCGCCGCCTCTGCCGTTGTTGTCATAGGTGGGCTGAGACTGCCCTGTTCCGCCCGAACCGCCGTTGCCGCCCGTGCCAAACCACATTGTACCGCCGTTTAAGCCTGCGCCGCCGTTGCCGCCGGAGCGGTGCCCCTGCTTATCTGTGCTGGTGTTGGTGCTTCCCATTGCGCCAACCTGAATTTGTAGGCTTGTTCCGGCTGTAAAGTAATACAGCCCCCGCTGAGCACTTGAAACGCCGCCGTCTCCTCCTCTTTCACTTTTGGTTTCGGAGCTGTCGCCGCCTGCATAGCCGTCTGTGCCTCGGCCTCCGTTGCCGCCCCATGCCTCAATATAGTAATAGCCTGACTGTTCAAGGCTTACAGTGGTACTCATATTATAATGAACCGCTGCATTTGGGGTGTAAATAACAGCATACGAAAACATCCCCGCCGAAAGGCCGTATATCATCAACGCTGAGAGTATCAGCGTTATTAATTTCTTTTTCATTGCTTCCTCCTTTTATGCCAAAACTTTTCTTTGCTTCACACTTATTGTTACGTTAAAGTACAATGTTAATACATGCTAAGTTTTACCTCAAAATTATTTGTAGGCTTAAAAATATTTACCAAAATAGTAAAATAATACTTGCAATTTTCTTTTAAATTTAGTATAATTTGCTTGAAAGTAAATTTACATAGTTATCCTTAAGCACAAAGGAGGCATTTTTATGAGAAAGAGCTCAGTAGTTTATTGGCTGGTTTCTTTGTTAGCTATTATTGTTTTAGGCGTTTTAGCTTTTATTTTGATTGCGCCCGGGCTCACGGGCGGCAAGGGACCATTCGTTTTAGGCAATGCTACCTCCAGCCAGATTGACGAGCAAATGGGCAACCTTAAGGTTGAGTTTAGCAATGCAATTTTAAAAGAGGGCAAGGAAACTGCAAAGCTTATTGTATACGAACAGAACCTTGAAATTGACCAAAAGCTTGACGATAGCTGGTTTGGCTGGGATATTTTTAAAAAGACAAAAACCATGACCATAGTTGGAAAGGGTCAGTTTATTGTTGACTTAAGCGCATTAAAGGATGCTGATATTACCCTGAATGAGGAATACAATCTTGTACAGGTGTCTATTCCCGAAGCTGTGCTTGACAATGTAAACATTGACGAGAGCAAAATAAGATTTAACGAGACAGATAACGGCATTTTGCGCTTTGGTGATATAAAAGTCACACCTGAGCAACAGGCTATAATTACAGATTCGGCCAAAAAGGCCATGACAGAGAAACTGGACACAGCACTTACCCACAACAAAGCCGATGCTGCAGCAAAAACTCAAATTAAAAAGATTTTTGACCCTGTGGTTCAAAAGGTAAACAAGGATTATTGGGTTGTAGTTATTATAAAAAAATAAACTGTTTAGGGGCTGCCGTGCAAACAGCAGCCCCTTTATAATTTTATAAATACTATTGAAAATTTTCTTCAAATATGGTATAATAGTGTAGGTAGACAGAGCATAACACGCAAAGCGACATGCGGATGTCGGACCCTGTGCGATGGGGCGTCATGAACCATGTCAGGCGGGGAACCGAGCAGCATTAAGTGAATTTCCCTATGCGCCGCAGCAAGCCTGATGTCCGTGTGTCGGTTTGCGTGTTGTTTCCGCTTTATTAGGCGGCTTTGTCTGCCTGTTTAATTTAAGTGCTCTATTTACTCACTCGAGCTGTAGGGGCAGACCTATGTGTCTGCCCAGATTACCGTAAAATGCCCGTCTTTGGGCAGACACTGGTTTTTAGATACCATATTTAAGGAGGTGCGCAGATGTATCAGGTGCTTTACCGCAAGTGGAGGCCTCAGGTTTTTTCAGATGTTTACGGCCAGCCCCATGTTACGGTAACCCTGCGCAATGAGCTTACCTCCGGCCGTTTGGCTCACGCCTACCTGTTTACAGGCTCAAGAGGCACGGGCAAAACCACCTGTGCAAAAATTCTTGCAAAGGCTGTTAACTGCCTTGCCCCTGAGGATGGCAACCCCTGCAACAAGTGTGAAAATTGCATAGGCATTGATAACGAAAGCATACTTGACGTGGTTGAAATGGACGCCGCCTCTAACAACGGAGTTGAGGATATACGTGACTTGCGTGAGGAGGTCAGGTACACCCCCGCCACTGCAAAATATCGTGTACTCATAATAGATGAGGTGCACATGCTCTCAAACTCCGCATTTAATGCGCTGTTAAAAACACTGGAGGAGCCGCCTGAGCACGTTATCTTCATACTTGCCACAACAGAGGTTCACAAGCTCCCCGCAACCATACTCTCCCGCTGTCAACGCTTTGATTTTAAGCGCATTTCACCCCACGAGATAAGCGGAAGGCTCACCTTTGTGGCCACGCAGGAGGGCTATGCCCTCTCACCTGAGGCCGCTCTGTTAATCGCCCGCCTTGCAGACGGCGGCATGAGAGACGCACTCTCTCTGCTTGACCAGTGCATAGGCCAGTTTGAGGGAGCTTCCTCTGAGATAGACGAGGCATTGGTGTGCCGAGCCGCAGGAATTGCGGGGCGTGAGCACCTCTTCCTTATTTCAGACGCTGTAATAAGCGGGGATGTCTCACAGCTTTTTGAACAGATAGACAGCCTGCACAAGGGCTCAAAGGACATGCTTCGCCTTACAGAGGAGCTAATTGAGCATTTCCGCAGTCTTATGATATACAAGTCAATCGAGAGGCCGGAGAGCATTGTTTTCCTCTCCTCTGAGGAGTGCAAAAGGCTGGACGAGAGCGCAAAGCAAATCAAGCTTGAGCATATACTCCACGCAATTGATACCCTCTTACTCACAGTTGAAAAGATGAGCAGGAGCTCAAACCGCCGCACAGAGCTGGAAATGGCTCTGCTGCGCATTGCAAAGCCCGAGCTTGAAAACAGCACAGCGGCTCTTGCAAGGCGCATAGAGGCACTTGAAAAGCGAGGCTTTAGCGCAGCTCCCCTTAACAGGGCGCAGGCCGCTCAGCAGGCGGGGGCTTCTCCTCCTGTGCAAAGAGCACCTGTAGTTGTGCCCTCGGCAGAGAAGGCCGCTCCAATTGAGCAATGGAATGAGATACTAAACAAGCTAAAGGATAGCTGTATGCCGCTTTACAGCGCATTAAAGGATTCCAGCGGCTACAGGAACGAGGGCTTTGTATTTGTTGATGCACCCACAACGGGCTTGGCACTGCTTAAGCAATCTAATTTAAAGGAATATCTGCGCACAGCAATTAAAGAAACCCTTGGCACATCACAATGCAATCTGGGACCCTACAAAACCCTTGCTATGCAAAAGGAAGACAGCCCAATCTCTGAGCTGGAGCGCATGGCAAGCGAGGCGGGTATCCCCCTTGAATCTTAACCAATTCAAACTATATATAGAATTTTATTTTTGAAAGGATGTAAAGCTTTATGAAAGCAAGATTACCCAAAGGCGTTGGCGGCGGAGGCCCCACAAACATGAACCAACTAGCACTGCAGGCACAAAAAATGCAGGCGGAGGTTGAAAGAATAACAGCCGAGCTGGAAGAAACCGAGTATACGGCCACCGTTGGCGGCGGAACCGTTAATATAACAATGACAGGCAAGCTGGATATAACCAACTTGGATATTAAGCCTGAGGTTGTAGACCCTGAGGATGTTGAGATGCTCTCCGATTTAATAACCTCTGCCGTTACCGAGGTTATCCGCAAGGTTAACACGGATAAAGAAAGCCGCCTAACCGCTGCTACAGGCGGCATGAGCCTGCCGGGAATGTTTTAATTTATGTCCTATAATGTAGCTGCACTTTCACGCCTTATTGAGCAGTTTGAGCGTTTGCCCGGGATAGGCCGTAAAACGGCGCAGCGGCTGGCCTTCTATCTGCTCAATCTGCCTAAGGGAGAGGCCGAGGCCTTCTCCGCAGCCATTCTTGAGGCCAGAGAAAAGATACATCAATGCAAGCTCTGCTGTAATCTTACGGACGCAGAGCTTTGTCCTGTTTGCCGCAATCCCTCACGTGACCCCACAGTTATCTGTGTGGTTGAAGACCCAAGGGACGTTATGGCCTTTGAGCGCACAAGGGAGATGGATTGCCTCTATCACGTGCTCCACGGGGTTATCTCCCCCATGGACAGCATAGGCCCAGACCAGCTTAAAATCAAGGAGCTGCTCAGCCGCCTGAACAGCGGCGAGGTTCAAGAGGTTATAATGGCAACCAATCCCACTGTTGAGGGTGAGGCCACCGCAATGTACATATCCCGCCTGCTCAAGCCCTTGGGCGTTAAGGTTACAAGGCTGGCTTACGGCATTCCCGTGGGCGGCGATTTGGAATACGCCGATGAAATAACCCTTAAGCGTGCAATTGACGGCAGACAGGAGATTTAGCTAAGTTTTAAAATAAGGGATTGAAAGGGACGCAGGAGGCTCCGCAAAACACTCTTTACAGCGTTTTGTGTGCAGGCTCTCCAGCATATGGTGCTAAGGATGGCAGAAGCTAAACTGTTAAAAACTATTGCCCAAAACAAAAAGGCTTTTCATGAATATTTTGTTGAAGAGAGCTTTGAAACAGGCATAGAGCTTGCCGGCACAGAGGTTAAATCCCTGCGGGCGGGCAAGGCCAACATGCGTGATTCCTGGTGCACCATTGAGGGCGGAGAGCTGCTTGTAAAGGGCTTGCACATAAGCCCCTATGAGCAGGGTAACATCTTCAACCGTGACCCCCTGCGTGTGCGCAAGCTCCTTATGCACAAGCGTGAAATTAACCGTCTCTTCGGCTTAATGAAGCAGGAGGGCTACACTCTCATTCCCATCTCACTGTACTTTAAGGGCTCTTTAGTCAAGCTGCAACTGGGGCTTTGTAAGGGCAAAAAGCTACACGATAAGCGTGAGGACATGGCCAAGCGTGACGCCAAGCGTGACATAGAACGCACCCTGAAGAGCCAAGGGAGGTAGGTTTATGGGCAGCCGCTCCTTTTTTAAATTTTTTGCTGTAACCTTTTCTGCTGCGGGCATTGTATCCCTGCTTATTGCGGTGATTTTTGGAGCGGTTTTGCTAAGCTTCCGCAGCCATGCACTCACTGCTCAGGGGGAGCTTGTCTTTAGCCCTCAAGGGGGCTATATGGTGGAGTTTACCGCCCAAAACGGTGAAACCTACACAACCAACATGAGCTACTCTTCAAGCGAATTTTACAGGGGGCAAAAGGTTAAACTCTATTACAACCCTGATAATCCATATGATATACAAGCCGAGGAGACGCTGTGGTTTATGGCTATTCCAGGCGGGATAGGGTTGATTTTCTTTGCTGTTGGCTTAGGTTCTGGTCTGCCGAATGTCTTAAAGGGCTTCGGCAAAAAGCGGCTGATTGCGGGTGGAAAATGGGTAAGGGCAGATATTGATTCCGTTCAGATTAACCCTTTTTTTACCGTTAACAGAGTTCATCCTTACATTATTTTGTGTCATTTTACAGATTTTAACGGCAGAATACACCGCTTTAAAAGCGGGAACATCTGGAGCAAGCCCAACGCATATCTGCACGACAACAGCATAACCTCCTTAACCGTTTTTGTAGACGGCAGCAACTATAAAAAATACTATGTTGATATATCTATGTTTAATGGAGAATAAAAAAAGGGCTGATGCTTGAAGGATGGTAACATCCAAAAGCATCAGCCCTTTTATAATTGCTTAAAGAATATGCTTGAGCACAGCAGCATCAGATAAAGAGCCGCTGCCGCCATAAACAAGGAATTCTGACCTGCCGCTATCTGTGATAGCAGTGCGGATATTTGCACTATTCAAAGTGTCTGAGAGCAAGAACAATGGTGCGCCTATCTTTGCAGAGTAGGCTGAACCCGCCAGTGCGTCGGGGAAGTTTGTGCCTGTTGTTATGGTGATTGCATCCCCTGTGAAAATATCTTTGTACTCGTTGTAGATGTTAAGTGCTGTCTCGTATCTGTTGCCGCCAGAAATGCGGCTTACCTCTATGTTTTTGTCCTCAAGAGCCTTTTTTACCTCATCACTTACACTGCTACTGCCGCCTAGGATTACCACATTTTTGATGCCATTCTCCTCTATGAATGTGAGGGTTTCATCTCTAACGTTCTTATCCTTTGAGTTGGTGAAGAGTATCGGCTGACCCAGAATGCCAGACACAGGCGCACCTGCAAGGGCGTCAGGGTAGTTGTTGCCGTCTGCGAGGAAGACTGTGTCGAACTCGGCATTTTCATACAGAGCGGTTGCGATGTCAACTGCGGTTTCATAGCGGTTGCCGCCGCTGCGGCGTTCTACATTTAAGCCCTGCGCTTTTAGGGCAGCTTCTATTTCTGTGCTTACAGTGCCTGTGCCGCCTAGGATTACCACATTCTTTGCTTTTAAGTCCTTGATTGCATTCAAAACATCATCTTCCAAGCCAGTTGATAGGTTTGAGGTGAGCAGCAGGGGTGCGTCCAGTGCTGCGGAGAGTGAGCCGCCTGCGAGTGCATCTGCAAAGCCACGTCCGCTGGTTAGGCTTACTGTTTCTGCGCCTTCGCTCCAGCCGGTTTGCGCTATGTTTATGGCTGTTTCTATGCGGGTTGAGCCTGATTGGCGGGTGAAGGATAGTTCAGCCAATTCTGAAATTGGTTTTTGATTATCATAATTAATGCTAATTGAAGAAAGCCTATGTTCTCCTCCATTAGTGTAATAATCTAGCCAGTCTTTTGTGTATGTTCCATCACTTATATCAATATAGTTATTTGATATGTTCATATCATACCAGCCCATTGTCCAATTGTCAAACTCGTAATAAAAATCAGTTAAGTAATTATCAGACAAATCAATTATTGTATGCAAAAATCCAGAAGTATCATGTCTGTTGTTAAACGATAAGTTTATTGGCAATGCAGATGCATCACTTATTTTGTTATGTGAAAGATAAAGTTCATGTAATTTTTCAAGATTATTTAGTGAGTCTATATTACGGATTTCATTATTATTTAAACTTAGTATACGCAATCCAGTCAATCCCGAAAGCCATGCAATATCTTTTATCCTATTGTTATCCATATAAAGATAGGTTAGCTCTTTATTGTCTGCAAGCGTCTCAATATCGCTAATTTTGTTGCCATTCAGCGACAACAATGTAAGCAAATCATACCTTGAACAAACCGAAATATCCTCTATGCCATTGTTGTCTAAGGACAGTTCTCTGATATTATTCATTTCAGAAAGAGGAGAAATATCCGCAGTATTAATATTGTTTAATGATAGATATGTAATACTTTCTAATCGAGATAAAGGGGTTAAGTTGGAAATAGGATTATTATCCAATTTCAAGTCATAAATCAAGGTTAAATCAGACAGAGATGTTAAATCCGCAATAGAATTGTCGCTAAGAGACAACCTTTTAAGATTTACTAAACCTGAAAGCGTTGCAATATCACTTATGTTGTTGTTACTCAAATCCAGATCTTTTAATTTTGTTAAGTTAGCAATTGGAGAAATATCCTCAATTGCTCCGTCATTCAAGGTCAAGCTCTTTAAGTTTGTTAACCCTGCAATAGGCGAAAGATCGTCAATATTATTCTCTATTAAGGCCAAACTTTCTAAATTTTTTGCATATTGCAAGCCCTCAAGATTTGATACACCTACAATATCAGGATGTGAGTTCATATCGTTTTTTACAAATCCTAAATCCTTTAAAAAAGAGAGTTCACGCACACTAAGTTCATTATCACCATTTTTGTCAAGCTTGTAAAATTTTGCAGTTTGAAGCACTAAGCTTCTCAAATTCTCATCAGGAAAATAAACAATATCATCATCCCCCGCAAAAGCACTAAGCCCTCCCGGCACAACCGCCATTGTTAACAGCAGTGAAATCGCAACAAACATTGCAAGAATTTTTTTCATAATTAAATATCCTTTTTTCACAAATATTTTTTTATTCGAATTATAACATCTTCAATTCCCATATGCAATAAGCCCAACCACTTAAAAACCAGCAATGGATTTGCGAGTAGGAAGACGCAGTAGATCTTAAAATACAAGTCGGTTTTTAAGTAGTTTGACTATATAATTGCTTAAAGAATATGCTTGAGCACAGCAGCATCAGATAAAGAGCCGCTGCCGCCATAAACAAGGATTTCTGACCTGCCGCTATCTGTGATAGCAGTGCGGATATTTGCACTATTCAAAGTGTCTGAGAGCAAGAACAATGGTGCGCCTATCTTTGCAGAGTAGGCTGAACCTGCAAGTGCATCGGGGAAGTTGGTGCCTGTTGTTAAGGTGATTGCATCCCCTGTGAAAATATCTTTGTACTCGTTGTAGATGTTAAGTGCTGTCTCGTATCTATTGCCGCCGGAAATGCGGCTTACCTCTATGTTTTTGTCCTCAAGAGCCTTTTTTACCTCATCACTTACACTGCTGCTGCCGCCTAGGATTACCACATTCTTGATGCCATTCTCCTCTATGAATGTGAGAGTTTCTTCTCTAACGTTCTTGTCCTTTGAGTTGGTGAAGAGGATGGGTTGACCCAAAATGCCTGAAACAGGCGCACCTGCAAGGGCGTCCGGATAGTTGTTGCCGTCTGCTAGGAAGACTGTGTCAAACTCAGCATTTTCGTATAGAGCGGTTGCGATGTCAACTGCGGTTTCATAGCGATTACCGCCGCTGCGGCGTTCTACATCTAAGCCTTGAGCTTCCAACTCCTCTTCTATGTCTGTGCTTACAGTGCCTGTGCCGCCTAAAATTACCACATTATTTGCTTTTAAGTCCTTGATTGCCTGCAAAACATCGTCTTCAAGGCCTGTTTCGGGGTTTGCGGTGAGCAGCAGGGGTACGTCCAGTGCCGCGGAGAGTGAGCCACCTGCAAGGGCGTCTGCAAAGCCTTTGCCGCTGGTTAGGATTACTGTTTCTGCGCCTTCGCTCCAGCCGGTTTGCGCTATGTTTATTGCTGTTTCTATGCGGGTTGAGCCTGATTGGCGGGTGAATGGGAGGTCTTTTTGTAAATCATAGTCTATATATCCTGTGCCATTTTCATACACATGAGTGTCTATTTGCTTAATCAAATTAGCTATATCTGCATTAGAAGTATCAAGATAATTCCCTTTCATATTCACATAGAATAGGTCAGATATATGCGGTAATGCGGACATCTCCGGATTTATCGCATATAGTTCTGAGAGGCTTGAAACCCCTGAAATAGTGGAAATATCCGTTATCTTATTTTCAGAGTTGTTCTCAGTGTCTGCATAGAACAAGTTAGATAACTTAAGCAGAGGTGATATATCTGTAATATTGTTATTTTCCAAGTATAATATTACGAGCTTTGTCAGCTTTGAAATGGCAGAAATATCAACTATCCTGTTGTTAGAAAGGCCTAAGACTTCCAACTTATTTAGGCCTTGCAGGGCAGTAATGTCACCGATTTGGTTGTTGCCTAAGCCCAAATTTACTAACTGAGTAAGCTTTGAAAGTGCTGATATATCCTCTATGTTATTGTTGGACAGCTCAAGCAAGCGTAACTTTACCAGTTCCTTCAGCGGAGAGATGTCCGAAATCTGATTTGAGAATAACATCAATATTGATAATTGCTTAAGATTAGAAAGTGCTGAAATATCGCTAATGTTATTGTTATTCAAATACAATCCCTGTAAATTTACCAAACTGGAGAGTGCCGAAATGTTACTTATTAAATTCTCGTCAAGGTCCAGAACAGTTAACTTAGAAAGTCCTTTAAGCGGAGAAAGGTCACTTACAAAAGAATTCCTTAAGTCCAGTCTTTCCAACCCTTTCAAGCCGGCAAGAGGGGATAAATCCTCTACCCCGCTGCCATACAATTTTAGCTCCTTGAGATTTATTGCGTATTGCAAGCCCTCTAAGCTTTGTATTCCCAAGCCCTTCTCCTTCAAAAGCTCGGCATATGCCCTGCCGTAATAAATGTTCCTGTTTATAGAGGCAAACTCTTCAAACAGTGCAATCTCCTCAGGTGTAAAGGTATAGTGATTGGTATTGCGCCAGGCTTCATCACGTACTCTACTTTCCAATGCATCATAAAAGTCAAGGGATGTTATGGCTTCCATATCCAATTGACTTGGGCCATTATATACAAAGTAAAGCCTTAAAAACGGGTCAGGGAAGTTAACCTTTGGGCTTAAATTAAAGGTTTTTTGTGTGCCTATATTAATATCACAGCCATTTTTTTTAAGAGCTTTGATAACAGCAGTGTTCTCAGAGCCTAAATCGGTCAAATCTCTTTCAGAAGCCGCAAGATAGTTGTTGTTTATATCTAAGGTTTTTAGCGATGTAAGATTGCTTAAGGGTGTTAGATCGCTTATACGGTTATTGTAAATTTCTAGGCTTTCTAAGGTTTGCAGGTTTGAGAGAGCCGAAATATCTTCAATTTTGTTGCTAAACAATGTAAGTGTAGTTAATCCTGTCAGGTTGGCAAGGGGAGATATGTCTGTTATTTGGTTATCACCCAATTCCAAGTTTGTAAGGTTGGTCAACCCTGAAAGCGGTGATATATCTTCAATCCAATTCCAGCTCAATCCTAAGCTTGTTAATTGGGTTAGCCCCGAAAGCGGCGAAAGGTCTTTAAAAGTCCCATCATCAATCCACAGTTTTTTAAGATTGACTGCATATTGCAAGCCCTCTAATGACATAAGATGTGCTTGTCCCCATATAGACAGATCTGTAACCTTTGCTAATTCTCCTTGAGTTATCTCTCCATCGCCGTTTGTGTCAACACCGACAAATTTCAATTGGAATTTCAAAACATCATCAGGAAAATAAACAATATCATCATCCCCCGCAAAAGCACTAAGCCCTCCCGGCACAACAGCCATTGTTAACAGCAGCGAAATCGCAACAAGCATTGCAAGAATTTTTTTCATAATTAAATATCCTTTTTTCACAAATATTTTTTTATTCTAAATATAGCATACTCAAACCGCACATTCAATAGATAAAATCGTAAAAAACTGTAAACCTCCTGTAAACAACAAGCAGCCGCCCCCAGCTTTGCGCTGGCGGCGGCTCTTGTGTTAATTACGCAGTATTATCTGCCGCAGCCAAAGCCGAAGCCGGCGTCAGCTTCCTCGTAAGCAACACAGTCGCTCTTATTGGCAACCAAGAGATATACGATAACAAGAATCAAAATCCAAGTGCAGGTATCATTCCCAAAAAGGCCTTTAAGCATCAGGTTCTTCCTCCCTTATATGTTATAGTCAGAGCATGTATTTACGCTCTTTTACATCATATGACAGGGTAAATGTTTTGACACTGATACTTTTTAGTTTTTTATAAACCCTTAGCCGCACTGCTCATATCACTGATGTACTCTTTAATATATGCATCTGCGTTGCTTCCGTGCTGGGCTATAAGGCGCACAATTGCGCTGCCCACTATAACCCCATCTGCAATTTTGGCAAGCTCTGCGGCCTGCTGAGGGGTGTTAACACCAAAGCCCACGGCTGCGGGCACATTTGTAACGCTGCGCACCTCATTTATTATAGACTGTATGTCTGTATCAATGCTTGAGCGCACACCTGTTGTGCCCATGCTGGAAACTATATAGATAAAGCCCGTGGCCTCGCTAGCTATCTGCCTTGCCCTCTCCTTGGAGGTTGGAGCAATCAGAGAGATTATATCCACGCCTGCCGCCCTTGCAAAGGGCAGAGCCTCCCCTCTCTCCTCCATGGGCATGTCTGGGATTATCACGCCATCCACTCCATATTCGGCGCAGTCGTTAAAGAATTTGCTGTAACCACGCTTGAACACGGGGTTTAAGTAGGTTAAAAACACAAGGGGAATTTGTATCTTAGTGCGCACACGCTTTACCAATTCAAACAAATCATCCAAATTTGTGTTGTGCTTAAGAGCACGCAGATTCGCCTCCTCTATAACAGGGCCCTCGGCCACAGGGTCGCTGAAGGGTACGCCTATCTCAATTAAATCAGCCCCTGCTGCTGCCATCTCCAGAATGTAGCGTTCGGTATCGGCTATGCTTGGGTCTCCTCCCGTTAAAAAGGCTATAAAGGCCTTGCCCTTTGAAAAGGCTTGTTCTATTCTGCTCATAGCTTTACCCCCCTGTAGGCTGCAATCATTGCGGCGTCCTTGTCGCCACGGCCGCTCAGGCATATTATCACGCTTTTGCTGCTATCAAGCTGAGGTACTGTCTTTATGGCCTGAGCCACGGCGTGCGCACTCTCAATGGCACAGATTATACCCTCTGTTCTGGCAAGAAGCTCAAAGGCGCACACAGCCTCTTCATCTGTTATTGGATAGTACTCTGCACGGCCTATATCGTGGAGATATGCGTGCTCCGGGCCTATGCCTGGGTAATCCAGCCCCGCCGAGATGGAGTAAACGGGCGCAATCTGCCCCGCCTCATCCTGACAAAACAGCGACTTCATCCCGTGGAACACGCCTATGCTGCCCTTAGTAATTGTTGCTGCGTGCTCACCTGTATCTATGCCCCTGCCTGCGGCCTCTGCGCCTATCAGCCGCACGTCCTTTTCATCTATAAAGTTATAAAACATGCCCATGGCGTTACTTCCACCGCCTACACAGGCTATTACAGCTTGAGGAAGTTCCCCTGTCTCCTGTAGGATTTGCTCCTTTGCCTCCTGTGAGATGATGCTCTGGAAGTCCCGCACCATCAAAGGGAAGGGGTGCGGCCCCATAACAGAGCCTATGAGGTAGTGGGTGTCCTCCACACGGGAGGTCCACTCACGCAGAGCGGCGTTAACTGCGTCCTTTAGAGTGCGTGTGCCTGTCTTTACAGGGTGCACCCTTGCGCCAAGAAGCTCCATGCGGTAGACATTCAATGCCTGCCGCTGAGTGTCCTCCTCCCCCATAAATATCTCGCATTCCATGCCAAAATATGCGGCTATGGTGGCTGTTGCAACCCCGTGCTGGCCTGCTCCTGTCTCTGCGATAAGGCGTGTTTTGCCCATGCTCTTTGCAAGGAGTGCCTGCCCCAAGCAGTTGTTGATTTTATGTGAGCCTGTGTGGTTTAAATCCTCCCTTTTAAGGTAGATTTGCGCCCCGCCCAGCTCCCTTGTAAGCCTTTCAGCCTTATAGAGCAGCGAGGGTCTGCCCGCATACTCATTCATGAGCTTGGCCAGCTCCGCCTTAAACTCTGCGTCCTCCATAGCCGATTTATACTCAGCCTCCAGCTTTATCAGCTCATTCATGAGGGTTTCGGGTATATATTGACCTCCAAACTCTCCGAATCTTCCCTTATTCAAATCAATCCTCTCCTCTTACCTTATTTATAATTTTGCTCATTAATTCAAAGTCTTTAACGCCCTCCCGCTCTGCACCGCTGGAGACATCTATGCCATAGGGCGCAAGGGCAATGGCCTGTTCAATATTTTGAGTGTTAATGCCCCCCGCCAAAAAGTAGGGCTTTGCCGCACCGGATATGCTGCTCCAATCAAAAGCCTTGCCGCTGCCCGGGCTCGGGCTGTCAAAGAGAAGAAAATCCGCCCCTGTGCTTGCATTTGCAAGGTCTGCATAGCTCCCCGCCTTGATTATAGGCACTGTAGTTTGAGCCTTTAGCTCCGTGATATAAGCCTCACTCTCGCTGCCGTGCAGCTGGATTATATCTATTATACCACAGCTTACACAGCTTAGTACATACTCAATTTCTGCATTTACAAACACCCCAACAGCCTTAATTTGCGGCACAAGAGCCGCCTTTAGCTCCGCTGCTTTAGCTGGGCTTACAAACCGCTTGGAATGCTCGTAAAACACAAAGCCTATATAATCAGGCCTTAGCTTATTGGCATATTCTATGTCCTCACTGCGGAAAAGCCCGCAGATTTTAATTTTCAAGCTATCAGCTCCTATAAAGTCATTTTAAAAAGAAAGCACATAGTTACGCGCCTCTTTTGTTATGCCCTGTTAAACTCCCTTACTCTTGCCTCAATATCCTCGGCACGCATAAAGGCTTCGCCTATCAGTGCGGCGTCTATGCCCGCTGATTTCAAGCTTTGTATATCCTCAATGGTTTGAATTCCGCTCTCAGCCACAAATATTACGCCCTGCGGAGCTTTGGCCTTCATAGCCAGAGCATTGCCTATATCCACAGTAAAATCCTTTAAATTGCGGTTGTTAACACCTATTATTCTTGCCCCTGACTGTGCCGCAATTTCAAGCTCTGCTGCGCTGTGAACCTCACACAGACAATCCAGCTTTAAAGAATGCGCCAGCTTTAGATGTTCCCTCAGCTCAGCCTCACTCAGCACGCCGCATATCAGCAGCACAGCGGATGCACCAAGGGCACGTGCCTCATATATTTGATAGCTTTCAAGCACAAAATCCTTCATTAACACAGGAATTTTAACCGCCGCCGCTATCTCCTTAAGGTATGCGGGAGAGCCCAGAAAGAACTCCGGCTCTGTGAGCACAGAAATTGCCGACGCCCCGCCCTTCTCATAGGCTGAGGCTATTTGCATATATGGGAAGTCTTGAGAGATTACCCCCTTAGAGGGGGAGGCCTTTTTAACCTCGCAGATAAGGCTAAGCCCCTGCTTATTTAAGGCCTGATAAAAGGAGGGCGGCGCAGCTGTAAGAGCCTGAGCCTGCTTTTTAATTGTATCAAAAGAGACTAAGCTCTTTTTTGCCTCCACACGTTTGCGGGTGGAGGCTATTATTGTATCTAAAATCATATCGACACCATGTGTCAGAGAGCCCGCACACCATGCTTTGCGGGAATTTCTGCATCCTTCTTATTTCTTTTTTTAACTTTATCTCTGCTAAGCTTTTTGTTGCCAGAATAGAGAGTTTGCGTGAACTTAATTCCCCTCCCTCGGAGGGGTGCCCCACGGGGCAGGGTGGTTTATACGTCCTCAAACCCCTTAAATTAACGCCTAATTAAGAGCGAGCTCAAAGCCCAAAATCTAATAAGCAAGCACCACGCTACAAAATTCACAAAAGTAAAAGCATGCCGCCCGCAACCACCCCGTCAGGCATTTCCAAGCTTTGCATTTAATGTTAGCCCTGCGAATGCCTGCCACCCCTCCGCAAGGGGAATTTGCTTGCGCATAACGTGCTTGAAATTTAGTCAATAGCATCCTCATTCATTTGTCAAGCGTATAAACTCCTCCAGCTTGGCATAGGCTCTGCCGGATTCAATTATATCCTTTGCGGTTTTTATTGCCCCTTGAATGCCAAGCTCCTTTTGAGCAATGTATATTGCAAAGGCACTGTTAAGTATAACTGCATCTGCCTTTGCGCCCTTTTCCCCCTGCAAAATGCGCCTTGTTATCTCGGCGTTTTCCTCAGGTGTACCGCCTACTAAATCTGATTTATTGCAGCGCACAAGGCCAAAATCCTCAGGTGCTATTACATAGGATTCAAAATTGCCGTCTCTAACCTCACAAATAGAGGTCTCGCTGCCTGCAGAAATTTCATCCAAGCCATCTCTGCCAAAGGCAACTATGGCATTTTTGACCCCCAAATTAGAGAGCACTCTGGCCATAGGCTCAACTAAATCCTCCTCATACACCCCTAGGAGCTGCATATTTGCCCCCGCCGGATTGACTATAGGCCCAAGAATGTTAAATATAGTGCGCATTGATAGCTCCCTGCGCACAGGAGCTACATACTTCATTGCAATGTGATAGTTCTGCGCAAACAGGAAGCAAATGCCTATCTTATTGAGGCATTCAAGGCTTTTTTCAGGGCTTACCTTAATGTTTACCCCCAGAGCCTCCAGCACATCCGCCGCCCCGCTCTTGCTGCTTGCGGCACGGTTGCCGTGCTTTGCAACGGGCACTCCGTGTGCTGCCACAACCATGGCAGAGGTTGTGGATATGTTAAAGGAATTTGAGAGGTCGCCCCCTGTTCCCACTATTTCAAGTACATCCTTATCATGCAAAAGGCGTATGCAGTGCTTGCGCATTCCCGCTGCGCTGCCCGTTATTTCGTCTATTGTCTCGCCCTTAACCGCAAGAGCTGTAAGATAGGCCGACATTTGAATTTCGCTGGCCTCTCCGCTCATTATCTCATCCATAACGCCAAGAGCCTCATCATAGCTTAGATTTTGCCTTCTTGCCGCCTTTATTATTGCCTCTTTAATCATGAGTACATACCTCCAAAAAATTTTTTATAATCTGTCTGCCCTGCGGTGTGAGTATAGATTCTGGGTGAAACTGCACGCCGTAGGTTTTGTGCTCTTTATGCCTGATTGCCATAAGCTCGCCGTCCTTGGTCACTGCTATGGGCTGCAAGCATTGCGGCAAGCCCTCTTCTGCCACTGCCAAGGAGTGATACCTTGCCGCCCTAAAGGGCTGGAGCATACCCTTAAACAGCGGCTCACCCTCCGTGTAAGAGACAGCTGATTCCTTGCCGTGCATTAGCCGTGATGCATACGTAACCTGTGCGCCAAAGGCCGCCCCTATGGCCTGATGCCCCAAGCACACCCCAAAGATGGGCACAGTGCCGCTAAAATGCCTTATTGCCTCTATGCATATGCCTGCATCCTCCGGCCGCCCCGGCCCGGGTGAGATGATTATTGCCTCAGGCTGCAGCTGCTCTATTTCCTTTAACGAGAGAGCGTCATTGCGCACAACCTGTAAATCCTCCCTAATAGAGCCTATCAGCTGGTACAAATTGTATGAAAAGCTGTCGTAATTATCAATTAAAAGTATCATGCCTTACCTCCCGCCTTAAGCACTGCATCTATAACCGCACCCGCCTTGTTCCTGCACTCTGTGTACTCATTTTCGGGCACACTATCGGCCACTATGCCCGCACCTGCACGCACTGTAACCTCGCCGTCTATCATATAGGCTATGCGTATTGCTATGCACACATCCATATCACCGTTCATGCTTATATAGCCCACGCCGCCGCCGTAAAGGCCTCTGGAATCATCCTCAAGCTCATCTATAAGCTGCATAGCACGTATCTTTGGCGCACCGGAGAGAGTGCCCGCAGGCAGCACAGAGCTTAGCACGTCTACTGCGTTTAACTCCGGCCTAAGCTCGCCCTCTACCTCGCTGCCTATGTGCATTACACGTGAAAAGCGCAGGATGTCCATGTATTTTGTCACCTTAACGCTGCCAAAGCGTGAAACTCTGCCCAAATCATTCCTGCCTAAATCCACCAGCATGTTATGCTCTGCAAGCTCCTTTTCGTCAAGGAGCAGCTCACGCTCAAGCTGCAAATCCTCTGCCTCTGTGCCGCCTCTCTTCCTTGTGCCTGCAAGAGGATAGGTATAAACCTTGCCGTTATTCAAGCGGCAGAGAGTTTCGGGGGAAGAGCCCGCCACCTCCAGCCTTTCACCTGAAAAGAAGAACATATAGGGTGAGGGGTTGGAATGCCTAAGCCCCTTGTAAACCTCGTAAATACTGCCTGAGGCCTTGGCTGAAAAGCGGTTTGAGAGCACAACCTGAAAAATATCCCCCTCCACAATGTGGTGCTTAGCACGTTCAACCATTGCAGAGTACCTCTCCCTGCTGTGGGTTGCGGTAAATTCCCCCTCCAGCTTTAGGGGAGGGATGCTGGCGGCCTCACCCTCAAATATAATTGAGCGTATAGAGGCAAGCTCTAGGGCGGCTCTGTTGTAATTTTCTTCAAAATAATCTGTTTTAAAGTTTACTATGATATAAATCAGCTCGTTTTCAGAGTCAAAGGCCAGCACCTTATCAAACAGCATTAAATCCATATCGCAAAAATGCCTGTTGTTTTTGGTAAAGCGCAGTGAGGGCTCTGCGTACTTTGAAAATTCATAGGAGAAGTAGCCCACAAGCCCACCTGTAAAAGGGGGAAGCCCCTCCAGCTTAGGCGAACGCCAATCGTCTATAATGCCCGCCACAAACTCCCCTGGGTTGCGGGAGGAGGCCTTAATCTCTGTGCCGTTTTTGACGAATATCTCGCCCTCCTCTGCGGTTATAAGCAGCTTTGGGTCATAGCCGAGGAAGGTATAACGCCCCCTCTCCCCTGTCTCGCTTGCAGATTCCAGAATAAAGCAGTGCCGTGAGTGAGCCTTAAGCTTTTCGAACACCGCAAGAGGGGTGAGCTCCCCTATTTCCAGAGTTTGATAAAGAGGAATGGCTCTGTAGCCTGAATATTGCTTTAGAGCAAGCTCTTTTGTTGGTTGCAGCATAATGTTTAACCACCTTTAAATATAATAAAAAAACGCCCTTGAGCAAAAGCATAAATGCATTTGCTCAAGGACGGAAAATCCGCGGTGCCACCTTGATTTCAAAGGGATTGCTCCCTTTGCGCTTAGCAGGGTACAAGCATACCCCTGAAGGATAACGGCCTTCAACACCGTCGCAATTTACTCAGCCTTGCGGCCTTTGACTGCGCCCTCAGCGACCCAATGTGCCTTTTCGTAGATGTTAGGATTCCACCAGCCCCAACTCTCTGTAACCCCGTAAAAAGCCTTTTTACTTCGCCTCAACAGTTTGATTAATTTGGATTATACACCCATCAGGGTTGAATGTCAAGTGTTTTTTTGGGGGAATTTTTGGGAATTTACGGCTGAATTAAGATGCAGATATTTATTTTTGTGTGAACAACAACTATTGACAATATTCACTTAATAATGTAAACTTAGACTAGTCATATTACATGATTCCATCGTGTTGCTTTATATAATTATTCACTCTTTTGCACTTCTTTAAATACCAAAAAAAAATAACTATTGGCAAGGCCTCACGCAATAGTGTATTATAGTATTAATCATTGGTGCACAAGTGGTTAATCAAATAATATTTTAAATTACAGGAGGCAAAAAATATGACTAAAAAGCAAAGTATATTCAGGAAAATAACCGCAATTATTTTTGCAATGGCAGTGGCTGCGTCACTATTTACACTGGTTGTAAGCGCAACAAGCTATACAAGTACCTTGTACATAGGAAGCCCAGACGGCTACGTTAAAGGAGCAACCAGAAGCTACGCTGCAGGTAAGCATGAGGTTGACCTGAGGGTTGACAAAATTAACCAACTAATCACAGGCAATGAAACTTATACTATGACAACCAAATTGCAAAAGCCCGCTCCTTCCGCTGGTGGTTCTCCAACTACCATGGGTACTCATGGCCCTTATACCTATAAAGACTTAAAAACATACTATCTTCCCGTAAAGAAAGAGTCTATAGCTGCTAGTAGCTACTATTATGAGTTTACTGGCTCAACCTATGGCTCACTGTCATCCGGTTACACAATAATGCACACATATTAAATTAAGTTCAAGGGAGGCAAAGCCTTTACTTCGCCTCCCTTAAAAACTAAATTAAAGAATTTTAACAAAGTCAGGTGCGAAGTTAATGAATATTAAGCATTTTATTTTACTATCACTGGCAAATTTAAAAAGCAACAAAAGATTTGCCGTAATTTCTACTGCCATAATTTCACTGTGTATGCTTTTGTGCATAGTTGTTAATTGCATTTCAGAAAGCTTTAACGCCTGTGCCGCTGAACAACCTGATAAAAAGATGTGCCGTACAATAACTGTAGGTTCCAATTTGGATATACTTGATGAAATTAAGGCTCTTGAGCATGTAAGCTATGCACAAGAAGATTTTCGTAATATTAGCGTTGGTATAGAGAGCTGCACCTTAGATTTTGCAGAAAATGGAGCTTACATAGATAACTACTCACTTTTATTAACTAGTTTTTATGATAATTTAATCCCTGAGGTTGTTGCAGGAGAAACTATAAAAGACGGAATGAAAAATGTGGGGCTAATCCCCAACCATTTTCAGCCGAGTGTATATTATAATTCATCCTCTTATATAAAGCCCAACATGCCCCTTTTAAAGGGAGAGAATTTTATTGGCGAAACCATTACATACAGCTATGGCGTGTTAAAGGACTATGGCAAGCCACCCTCTGAGGATAATTGGAAAGTGTTCACCTCTTCCTTTAAGGTTATAGGCGTTTATGATGTATTAAAATATAATGCAGACCCTTTGCTTGTCTTTTTGCCTTTAGCTGACATGAAAGAGACTTATGATAATTCTGCAACCGATGATGCAAAAATAATGGGTGCAAAAGAGTATGCCATAGTTATAGACAAATCAGAAAACGTGTCCGCAGTTATAGAAATGCTAAGCAAAAAAAGGCAGAGCATAATGGAAGAAGAAGCTGCGAAATATGCAGACCACCCCGAATTACACACAACCGAATCAATTAGATATATAGACCGCCCATGGTACAAGTTTGACCCTACATATAATATAGCCAGAGGTGCTGTATTGGCAAAAGCCGTGCAAACAATTTCAATTGCATTACTTGTATTTTTACTTATAAGTATTTACCTATTGGTGTTAAGCTCATTAAACAAACGCAAAAGCCAAATTGCACTGTTAAAGGTGCAGGGCTACAGCTTTAGCCAAATAACCGCCTGCCTTATATTAGAGGGCGTGTTTATTTGCCTAAT
>JAISYX010000004.1 GCA_031269595.1 Oscillospiraceae bacterium | reverse complement strand
AACGGCCTTGTAACAGGGCTTTCGGCTGGAGTTGCAATAATTCAGGCAAGCTCTAACGCAGATACGGGCAAATCTGACCAAGCAACCGTGTTTGTTGAGGCCGTGCCTGTAAGCACAACGATGACTACCACAACTACCACTGCAACAACCACGAGCACTACAAGCTCCACTATATCATCTTCAACAACTACGGCCGTATCTCCCGTCACACCTACCTATGTTGAAATCTCCCCACGGCAGCTAATACTAAGACCGCAGCAAACTGTAACTCTTGTGGCCGCTGTGTATCCTGCAACCGCCCCTCAGGCTGTTATTTGGGAGAGCACCAACCCTGAGGTCGCAACTGTAAACAGCCTTACAGGGCAAGTTATAGCAGCTACTCGCACAGGCGTGGCAAGCATTATAGTAACCACCGCTGACGGCAAGGTCTCCGATTGCATTACCGTTTGGGTTAGCAATTACCCCACCAACTATTACACCTTGGAGCAGTTCGGCGGCATGGCAAACAACCTGTACTTTGACAATTCCGCTGCACTCAGCAGGGCTATAACAGAGCTTAACGGCACAGGCTCAACTCTGATACTCTCCTCGGGTACTTACTACTTCTACACCCCCATTACTGTGACAAGCCCAATATTCAACCTGAATATCTCCGGCTCACACGTCTACTACGGAGTAGGCATGGATTATCCAACAACAGGCATAGTATACACAGGCAGCGGCACAATGCTCACCTTTAATGTCCCTGCAAGCCTACTCAGTCTTGAGTATATCAACTGGACGCTCAGCCCCAACAACTCGCCTATGCAATTTAATTCGCCGCTTTCAAATTCAAAGCTGGCAAACATAAACATTACAGGCGGAGCTTCTGCGATAAGAATTCTGGATGCACACGATAATCTTACAGTAAGCAACGTTTACCGCAACGGCGGCAACGGCGTTGTTTATGAGTAGCAGTGTCGAATTGTATGCGCCCGTGAGCAAAGCTTAATGGAGGGACTGCTGGTGAATGCAATTCGCCCCCACGCATTGACCTTGCAAGGTGCAAGAGAAATTGCATGATTCCTACACATACCAAAAGCCACCCAAGCCGAAAGGCTAAAGGGTGGCTTTGTTATTTGAGCCTCTTGGTTTGTAGGTGCACACCAGCAAACGAAGCCCTGCCAAATAAATGGCAGGGCTTCAAGCTATTAACTTATGCTTTTAGTAAATTAGGCCACAGCCTCTATAAGATATGGTGCTGCTTCTGCAACTGCAATTAGCTGCTGTGTCTCATTGAATGAAGCTGTAGAATAAAGGATAAATGCGCCTGCATAAGGATTCGGGAATTCCTGTGTTGTAGTTGGAGTTACATAGTAAACTCTGGTGGAGGTAAGCCCAAATCTCTGTGCAAGTACAGCCATGAATCGTGAAGGTGCAAGGGTTCTGCCATCAACAATTTTGAGCACCTGATCTCCCGCTTCGTCATATTCGTCTTTAAGCACGCCGTTTTCTTTAATTGTTACATGGGTGTCGCCTATCTTGATGTAAGCCGTTTGTTCACCATTAATTATAGTAACTGAATCGGTAGCCCCGTCATAACCAACCTTGAATCCGAAGGTATCTGCAACATCACGTACAGGGGCATAAGCTCTGCCCTCTATTATAATCGCCTGTGCAGCAATGGGATAAGGCTTGTTAGGCTCAACGGAACGGTAAGATACGGCTGAACCAATTTTGAACACTGTAAACTGAGCTGCCGGTGCGGCAATCACAATTTCGAGTGCCTTAGGAGCACTGCTTCCGCCTAGGTTTGAAGCAGTAACGGTAATGTTAAATGTGCCTGCTGCAGTGGGTGTTCCGTTGATAATGCCTGTGCTTGTGTTAAACCCAACACCTTCGGGCAATGTGCCTGTGTAGCTCCATGTGATAGGTGCATCGCCTGTGGCTGTTAGAGTTTGGCTATATGCCACGCCCACGGTTCCGCTTGCAAGTGTGTCAGTTGTAATTACAGGTGCGGCGGGTGCAACAACCTCACCTAAAACCTGAACATTAATAGAAGCCACACGAGCTGTTCCAACTGTTGCATCAACCACTGCACAACCTTCGGCAAGAGCTGTTATCACACCGCTTGAATTAACAGAGATGATAGAGTTCTTTGCGGGAGCTGCGCCGTTTATGCTTCTTACTGTCCAAGTAAGTGTATCGCCTCCTGGAACTGTAACTGTAAGAGTGTTGCCAACCTCTGCGCCAATCCACCAATAGGGTGAAATTAGAACGCGTCCGTTAACTACTGCATCTGTGCTCTCGTTAACAACGGGAGCTTTTTTGCTTGAAGAGGAAGCGTTCGGCCACCATGACGGCACTGTGCTGTCATCTGCTGCATCGTCAACAACCGCAGGAGCACCGCTGCTTGCGGGGCCAATATACTTCCAATCGGAGTTATTATAGCCAACTCCGGCAGGGGGCATCCACGGCACACGGCCGTTGAATAACGCCTCATAGATATGGCCGTCTTGAAGTATACGGTCGCCTAAATAATATGTCCTTGACCAATCAATGGGGCCAAGTCCTGCACTGCCGCCGCTTGTTGTGGTAGTGGTGGTTGTTTGACCAACTGCTGTTGTGGTCGTAGTTATAGTTTGACCAGATACTGTTGTGGTGGTGGTTCTGGTTGTTGTGCTTACAGTTGTTGTGGGAGGCACATATCCTCCGCCGCCAATTGCAGGGAAGTCCGGCTGTACGCTGCCGCGATTTACAGGAGTAAGCGGCAAATCTGTGCCGTTAACAGGTGTAAGCTCTGGATATACCTTATCTGCAGGGTCAAGGGGTGTTGAAGGAGGAGTAGAGTTTTTAACTCCGTTATAAAGCATGGTAAGCAGGCTTTCAGGCTTGTTGTTCAGGTTATCCTGACCAATCTCCCAAACAAAAGCTCCGCCGTATTCGGTTCCGCCCAGATATGCCTTTTGCTGAGTGGTTCTCTTCCATGCATTCAGCTTAGATTCGCCCGGGAGGGTATCAATAGCTATATTTGCACTGGGGTTGAGGAGGTAGTAAGCATAGCCAACGCCGCCATCCCAGCCGCCGCCGTAGGTGTAATAATAGAAAGGAATACCAACATTAATCTTGTCAGCAGGTACGCCTATATCTGTGTAATGGTCAAGGAGCTGATAGGTGTGCCACATGGGAGCGTGGTCTGTTTCGCCTATTCCCTTTTTGACATTATTCCTGTCAAATTGCTCATCATAGCTCATCACGTTAAGGAAGTCATACTTTGCATACAATCCGGCCTCGTCATCAATAAGGTCGGTAAACCAGGGATGAACCGCCATAGAAAGCTCAAGGTCTCTGGCATCTATGCCTATTCTCATAAAGTCTACAAACTCAGTGTAGCCCTGCCAGAACTTAATATCATCTGTTTCGGCGTCCATATCAACACCGTCAAAGCCGAACTTATCTACAACCTCAAACACGCAGTTTGCAAGGTATTCACGGCTGTTTGCATACCAGAAGGGCAGTGAGGATTGTACAAATCCACCATCTCCGCCGCCAACAGAGATAAGCACCTTTGAACCGGCTGCATGAGCCTTTGAAATAATGCTCTGAAGCTCAGCGTCTGTCCAGCCGCCGCTGCCATCCTTATTTTTGCCGTAATCCCAGCCGTTCTCTGTATAGCGCAGGAAGGCAACGATTACATAATCAAGCTTTGCATAGTCAATATTATTTATCTCATCATTGCGCCACCAAGGCAGATAGCCTATGGTGCGCTTGGATGTGCCGGGCTCTTTGTCATAATTATCAACAGACACATCCTTGATTTCAATTGATAATGCCTTGTCATTGATGCCCAAATCGTTTGTTGCTTTAACTGTAAAGGAGAAGACACCGATCTCTGTGGGTGTGCCGCTGATAACACCGGCTGGGGACAAGCTGAGGCCTCCGGGCAGGTTGCCGCTTAGCTTGCTCCATGTGATAGGTGCTGCGCCTCTGGCTGTTAAGGTCTTGCTATATTCCTTGCCAATTCTGCCGTTTGCAAGGCTTGTTGTTGTAATTGTGGGTGGCTGAGGTGTGCTCTCTTCTATTGTTGGGTCTTGCTTAGGAGTTGCCACATAGCTGGTATCCTCAACCCACTGTCCGCCGGCTGAGCCTGGGGTTTCATTTCCACCCCATTTAGATACCCATGCTTTGCCGTTATAAAGCACCTTTGAGCCTGCGGGATAGCTGTTTACAGCAGGATTCCAAGAAGGTAAATCCGGTGTGGGCGGTGTGCCCGGAGCAACAACTGTTAAGGTTGCGGGTGCCGTGTCAACACCGTCTGGGTCTATTGCAGAAACCTTAAAGTTATAGGTAAAGCCCTTTGTAAGAGCAGAGATAACTGCGCCTGTGCCTGTAACTGTGCCTATTAAATTGGTGTCATAATACACCTTATAGCCGGAAGGCGTGTAGCCTGTGGGTGCATTCCATGCAAGAGTTACCTCTTCCTCTGTTAAATCGGAATAGGTTAGGTTTGTTGGGCCTGCATAGCTGGAGGGGTGTTTAAACAGTGCTGCCAGTGTCTCCAGCAGAGCATATTGCTTATCCTCTTCCCTAATGCAATCCTTGGTTACGTCCCAAATCATAATGCCGCCCAGATTGCTGGTTTTAACATATTGGGCTTTTTGAAGCAGCGTAGCTCTGCTGTTAAACTCAATCTTAAAGGCAGTTCCCGGCTGATTAAGGTTTGCAGTACCGGGGAAGCTAATAGAATCCTGTGTTAGGAAGTTGGTGTTGCCTGCGGCTCTGCACAGTGCAACAACCTTGGCATAGTCATAGTCAGCGTTCCATGCTGGGCGGCCGTCTGTGCTGTAGCCATAGAAGGGCAAGCCCATGTTCATCTTTTCTTTTGCAACACTGGAATAAGCATAGCTGTTGAGTTGATCTATTGACCACTGATATTCGGCCACATTGGATGTGCCGCTGCCGTTTTGGTCATAGGTCATAACATTGAGGAAGTCTAAAAGATTAAGCGAGCTGCCCAAGCCCTCTACTATATAGGGAGCAACGGCCATTGTTAAAAGCTTACCTCTGCTCTTAAGAGCTGTTGAAAGCTCTGCAAGCAAGGAAGCGTAATCTGTGCCGCCTCTTCCAGACTCTATATCCATATCTATTCCGTCAAAGCCATAGGAATCCAAATAAGTAATAATCTGATTATAGAGCGAAGTACGCCTTGCTGTGGATGCAAAGAAGTTGTAGGTTCCCGCAGCACCGCCGCCAACAGAAAGTATGCACTTAACGTTGTTATCGTGGCAATTCTGGATTATTCTTTGAACCTGAGCCTCAGACATATCCGAGATTTGCCAAGACGGAACAGCCGAGGTTGTATCCGCCGGTATCAGGAATGAAACATTAAGGTGGGTTAGCGAAGCATAGTCTATCATGTCTATGTTCTGATCCAGAGATAGGCCTACCGTAGAAACAGCCGTAGGTAACCTATTCTCACCTAAAAAGTAACCAACCACCCTTTTGGTGTAGTTGTTGCCGTCTGCCGTTGCGGTCATACCTGTAGGCAGAGCAATACAGGTCGCCAATAGAGCCAAGCTCAATATCAGCGAGAGAATGCGCTTTGATTTTCTCATTTCTTTCGTCCTCCACAAAAAAATTTCTTAACCAAAGGGCGCAATGCGGCCTCTAGTTAAGAAAATAATAACACATATTTTTAAAGAAAATATGTAATTTTTATGTACAAAACAAACTTTGTATACTTGCACTGAATTTAATGTGAATTTTTGATTAAAATCACTAAAAGAAAAATCACAAAAGGCCAACAATAACGCTGGCCTTTTGTGATTATCATTTAAACAAACAAGTCTGTAATTGCAGGGGCATAAATAACCGATGAACCGCCTAAAATATGAATCTTCTTTACATTCAGCTCCTTTAAAAAGCTGTTAACCGCAGCGGGCATAGCATTGTTATTTGCCAGCAGCAAATGTGTTTTTTGCCTGGCTGCTGCTGCTCCGCCAGAGAGAGCGTCGGGGAAGTTTGTGCCTGTTGCAAACATTACATCCTCGCCCATGCTATCCTTAAATTCAACCGCTACAGCAAGAGAGGTGCTGTATCTATTATCTCCGCTTAGCCTGTGCAGGGTCTTCTCTCCCAAGAGCAGCTCTGTAGATAATGGCACAGAGCTAAAGCCGCCTATTATGTATATTTCATTAATGTCTTGGAGGTACTCCTCCACCTCTTGAGAAAGCTCCTCTGTTCTGGAGTCAATGTATATGATAGGCATACTCTGCACGGCTGCATATGGACCTGCAGATAGTGCATCTGCATAATTAAAGCCTGTTACAATGGCCGCCAGTTCAGATTTTGTTCCCCTTGCCTCATCTAGCCTTTCGGCTATCCTAACAGAGGTATCAAGGCGTGATTCACCTGAGATTCTATCAACTGGGGCCAGCTTTTTAAGCTCATTAAACACCGTATTTGAAATAGAGGCAGTGCCCCCAAGAACTATAATATTGCTTGCCTTAAGCTTTTTTATTTGAGCCGCAACCTCGCTTTCAAGCTGGCTCCCCCCTGTTAACAGGATAGGTGCATCCAGCTCATAGGCCAAGGGTACTCCCGCTAAGGCGTCTGCATAGTTTTGACCGCTTGCTATAACCACCGTATTGGCAGTTTTCCAAAATTCATCGCAAATATCAATTGCCGTTTTATACCTGTTAGAGCCAGCCAAACGGTAAACAGGAACAGGCTCTGTCATTGAGCCCTGCTTGCGTACAGCAATACCAAAGGTGTATTTAAATCCACCAAGTTGAACTGTTATAAGGCTTTTTCCTGCCGCCTTTGCCGTTACATTTCCGTTTGAATCAACAGCAGCCACAGCTGCAGAGCTGCTGCTCCACACAACATTTTCTATGGCAGTGTACTGCGCCGGAATGCTTGCAAGGTTAATCTTTTTTGTAGTGCCTGCAGGCATTACTATGCCTTCAATGTCAGCTGAAAGTGGATTAGTGCCTGCGGTTACCTTGAACTGAATTGGTGCCCCTATTATGCTAAAGTCGCTGCCCACCGCCTCTACATAAGCCTCATATGTGCCCTGAGGAAGCAGAGTTTTAACCTGATTTGCAGTTATGCCGCTCTTAGTAATCTTAACCTCACCCTTAGCAAGAGTGCCCTGTGCTATTCTTATATTGTAGCTTTTAACGGTGCTGTCGCCAACCCATGAGAGGGTGACAATACTCCCGTTTATTGCAGCCGAAGCTGCGGGAAAGGCGGTATCTCTGAGCAGAACAGTGCTGCGTCTTGCCCACGCTGTGCCCAAACGCCAATCTACATGATACCTATCATTATTATGTGCATTAACAACAGGCGTACCTGCAGAGTTAAAGCCCACACAAATAGCCGCATGTGCATATTTATCTGTATTGGCAACATAGCCGTAAAACACGGGGTTGCCGGGCATAAGCTTGGAATTTGCGGGATTAACCACAGTTGTGCCGTACCTAGCCATATATTTGCGCTGTGAGGTAGCTCCCACCCACGCTATTGTGTACTTGCCCGGGGCGTACCAGTTCCAGTCGTTATCCTGTTTAAGGCCTCCTGCATAAATACACTGAGAGACAAAGTTTGCACAATCTCCACCCCAGGGGTTATAGTTGCTGTAGGCGGTATTGTACTTGATTGCGTACTTATCGGCATAGGCCGCAACAGCCGTTCTTGAATATGCAGCAGGTGCCACTAGACTTGGCCCCTTAAGGGGTGCAGAATTTACATCAGGCTCTAATGATGAATCTACAATGCCCTGTATATCCTCTCCCTTTTCATTATAAGAGGAGGATTTAAGGTTGTCAAACAAGTCCTCCGCATAGGCGTCCTCGGCCAGCTCCCAGCCCTTTGAGGCCTTTTTAAGCAGTATGCTGTGCTCCACTCCATAGCCGGATACATCATAGCTTTCGCCTGATTTGTATATGTAGAATACCCACTCATAAACCTGAGCCTTAAGGCCGTTTGAAGCCTCGCTAAGCTCCCTTAAGGTAAAGCTGGTTTTGGCCGCTATTACCTCACTTTCAACCTGAGCAAAGGCCTCCTTGATTGCCTTTGAACGTTTAGCCTCATCATAAACAATTGCCTGAGGATAGCTCCCCTGCACCTGTGCACCTGTTAAGGAGGCGTTGCGATACTCCGCATAGCCCTCCAGCAGCTTGACTGCCGCCTCGTCCTTTAACAGGCTCAGGTCTGTGTGCTGTTCGGCCAGTAGCTCCTCCGTCTGTGCAGATAGCAAGCCGCCTGAACGCAGTATTTCGGCGGCTTGGGCAAAGCTAAGGCCGGATTCCCCCTCGGTCTGTGCGAATGCTGCGGGGCTGCATGTACATATAAGTAATGCAGCCAGTAGAAACACAAATAGCTTTTTGAACATAATCTTCACTTTCCTTTCTCCTTTTATTTTAACCAATCAATAACACTAACTGTTTATTAGACTATTGTAATCTTCAATGCACATTTTATTGTCATGCATAAATTTTGCGGCCTCTGGGCCTACATATCGGAAGCAGTAGGGTTCAAAGCTATGCCCCGTTACCTCAACCTTTTCTTTGGGATAGCGCAGAACAAAACCAAATTCAAAGCAGTGCTCAACTATCCACTTGCCTGCCTCTGTGGTGTCAAAATAATCCTGCTGAGTGCCGTCGGTTGAAAGAGCTATAACCGTGCCCAGCTGATACTCCGAAGTGCCCGCAACAGGAGTTACCAACGCTGCGGCGGTCTCGGCGGCCTCTGAGCTCATGCCCACATATCTATTTTCGGCCACCGCCTTGTTATAGGCAGACTTCATTGAGCTATAGCTCACATAGGCCTTTATAACGCACAGCCCTTCGGCCTTTTGATTGGCCTTGAGTGTAGTTACCATCTCTTTTAATGCAGACTGTGCGGCTGCATCCAGCTTTAAGCCTGAGCCCTTGGGGATAACCTTTAAGGCCGCCACCTTAGGCGCATACTTTGAATCTAATGGATGCTCTGCACTTGCTGTTGTAAGTGCCTTTGCATCCTTGGGCAAGCTCTCCTTGCTCAATTGACTTACAACTACATTCTCGGCAGAAGCTCCATCCCAAAAGTCCTTCTTTTTGCTGACTGTGCCCCCCTTGAGGGTCTGGGCATAAACCAAAAACACAATAGCCAGCACGCAGATTATAATTGCAGCAAAGGCAAATATCTTTGTAATGTTGCTATCACGTCCCTCTTGTATTGGCCCGTGCTGCAAGCTTTTTTTAGGTCTTAACCCTTTAGCTCCGCCCCGTGCAAAGTTGATTTTAGGCTGCTTTGCGCTCTGTTTTTCTGCACTTGGCGGCACGTATTCTCCAAAGCCTGAGGCATGTGAAATTTGAGGCTCTCTGGCCGGTGCAGAGGAGAGCGGCACAGGCGTGGGAGTAGTCTGCTGAATGTGCGACACAGGTGCTGCTGTAGAATCGGGGAAGAAAATGATAGGCTCATAGCCCTGAGGGTCTGCAACCGCTGCAAGGGCTGAGCTCTGCGGCTCTTCTGCATTCCCCGCCGAATTATAGGGCTTAAACTCGTCCTTGCGCTCGGCGGCTCTAAGCCGTGCGCTAAGCCTTCGGGGGTTATTGGCACTGCGGCGTTTGCCGCTGCTTGCCTCCTTTTTTCTGAGTATCATGGGAGCAGTGGGGTCGTAATCATATTTTGAGTTGTAATCATCATCTAACGGCTGGGTTTGAGGTGCAGGCTCAGGCGTGCCCGGCGGTGAGTAAAGATTCCCCGCCAAGGCCTGATATGGCAGATACGGCATTTGATACGGTGCATATGGCGGCGGGTATGGCTGGGTGTAGATTGGCATTTGCTGATACGGCGGCGGATATGGCTGATACTGCTGTGCACCCTGCTCGCCCATAGGTCCCGGGTAGCTTGTAGGCGGCTGCCACTGGGGTTCTTCAACAGCTTCCGGCTCCGGTAGGCTTAATTCCGGCAGAGGCTCCGGCTCTGGCTCTGGTTCAGGTTCTTTAAATTCATTAAATATACTCTGGCCAAAGCGCACCTTCTCACCTGAATTTGGCGTGTATTCGCCAAAGGATAGCCGTGGCTTTGGTGCTTCATAGGTAAAAGGAGCTTCGCTTGCAGCAGGCACAGCGGGAGGAGTGATTGCCTCCTCTGTGTGCATACCCATGGCCTCCTGTAAAAAGCTGTTTTGAACAGGTGGATTTGGTGTAAACAGATTATCATCCTCAAAGTCTGCAACTGAATAGCCAAGCCCCTCCTGTTTAGGAGGCTCTGCGGCCTTTTTTGCAGGCTTTTTGCCCTGCTTGGGCGGTTTTTCCTGTTTAACAGGCTTTTCCTTGGGGGCTTTTGCCGGTTTAGGCTGCTTTTCGGCCTTGGGCTTGGGCTGCTTAGGCTCTTTAGCCGCCTTGACCTTGGGCTCTTTGGCAGGCTTAGGAGGCTTAGCTTTGCGCCCCTTGGCCGATTCCTTACTCTCTTCCGAAAAGCCCGCATACATATCAAATAAGGCTTCTCTTTCATCCTTATCGTTGCGAAAGCCAAAACCATTATCGCCCAAGAAAAACACCCCCTTTACACTTAATAAACAAATAATAAGCTCTTATCCTTAAAACAAGCCTCTCTATTTACTCACTCGCTATGTAGTGGCAGACCGATGTGTCTGCCCAGATTATTGTAAAAATGTCCGTCTTTGGGCAGACACATAGGTCTGCCCCTACCGATTATCAAACGTTAAATCTAAACAGGACTATGTCGCCGTCTTGCATTACATACTCCTTGCCCTCAGAGCGCACCAAGCCTTTTTCCTTGGCGGCTGTCATGCTGCCTGTGTTAATCAGGCTATCATAGGCTATAACCTCGGCACGTATAAAGCCACGCTCTATATCAGAGTGGATTTTGCCTGCGGCCTGCGGTGCTTTTGTGCCCTTGGTTATGGTCCAAGCTCTAACCTCCGGCTGTCCTGCGGTTAAAAAGGAGATTAGCCCCAGCAGGTGATACCCCGCACGTATAAGCCTATCCAGCCCCGATTCCTCCAAGTTCATCTCCCCAAGGAACATGAGCTTTTCCTCCTGCTCCATGCCGGATATTTCCGCCTCAATCTCGGCGCAAATGGGCAGCACCTCTGCCCCCTCTTCGGCTGCGATTTTTTTGACTGTATTTAAAAATTTGTTCTCTTCAAGCTTGCCTGAGGCAAAGTCCTGTTCTGAGAGGTTTGCCGCATATATAACCTTTTTGTTGGTTAGCAGGGCTATGCTTGCCAAAAGCTCAAGCTCGTCCTCTGTGCCCTCTACTGAGCGGGCTGACTTGCCGCTGTTTAAGGCATCCCTCACCTTGCTTAAAAACTCTATCTCTGCTGCGTATTTTTTATCTGCCTTAAGCATTTTTTGAGATTTATCTATCCTGCGCTCAAGCATTTCTAAATCTGATAGGATTAGCTCCAAATTTATTGTCTCTATATCACGTGAGGGGTCTATTGAGCCCTCCACATGGACTATATCGTCATTTTCAAAGCAGCGGACAACATGTACAATGGCATCCACCTCCCTGATGTTAGAGAGGAATTTATTGCCAAGCCCCTCTCCCTTTGAAGCACCTCTTACAAGGCCTGCTATATCAACAAATTCCAGAGCTGCATAGGTGGTTTTAAGGGGCTTGTACAGCTCTGTTAGAGTATCCAGCCTTTTATCAGGCACAGCTACAACGCCCACATTAGGCTCTATGGTGCAAAAGGGATAGTTTGCAGACTGTGCTCCTGCATTTGTAATTGCATTAAAGAGTGTGCTCTTGCCCACGTTGGGCAGGCCGACAATTCCGAGTTTCATCTGGTATTTCCTTTCAGGTTAGATATTATTTTCTTTGCATATCCATTTATTATAATGAAGTAAGCTGCGAATAAAAGCCAAGCCACCAGACTGATATAAAGCCCCGCCTTAAGCCCCGGGGGCATATATTTAAAGGTGATGGTATGCTCCCCCTGCGGGGCAAGAACTGCCATAAAGCCTGTATCCACACGCTCCACGGCTGCCGGCTCTCCGTCTACCTGAGCACTCCAGCCCTCTTCCCATGGCACGGCAAAGAACACCAGATTTGCTTTTTCAAGGCTTATTTTAGCCTTAAAGCCATTTTTATCCCTTGTGAATTCACTGGCGGCGGTAGCTTTTCTTGCAAGGCAATCCCTGTAATAATTGCTGTAGCCGTCTTCTATTTCTGTGCCCTCGTCGTCATAGCTGCTTGGGCTGTAGCTAAAAGCAAAATCGCTGTGGGAGTAATCCAGCTCTTCAATCAAATGGCCGTAACGGCTAACCTGCTCAGGCTCAAGCACAATAGCCTTTAAGAGCATCTGCGTTCTCTCCAGCTCTGTTAGCCTTTGGTATTCCTTTTTTGTAATATAGCTGTTAAAGGTAAAGCCGTATGGAACCCAATAGTCGTTCTCCCAAATGTCAAAGCCATTTTCTCTGCCGTAATAGGTGTACCCGGGCATTAGTGTCTCTGTGCCCTCTGGGTCTCCGAACACAGACTTATCGCCCACCTCATCAAACAGCCAGCGCACTCCAAGGAAGGAGCGCAGTGCGTAATACTGCACCTCTGGGCGTGTGGCCACGCCTCTTTCCACCCCCACCTCGGGGTAAAACTCCATAACGGAGTTAGGCACTATGGAGTGAAAGGCATTTATGCTTGGCAAGCCCCAGAACATGGCAATGTTATCCATGCTTTTATAGACATCTATGCGGTAATTTTGAGCTTCCTTTTCAGGTATATCTATATCCTTGCCGCCATTTAAGGCGTAGGGTCTAATAAAGGTGCGGGAATTGTAGCTTAAATTTTTGCCCACAGTTATAAAATAGCAGGAGCACAGCACAGAGAACACAATAACACCTGACATTATAAGGGGGTAAGCGTGCTTTGTGCCGTTAATTTTAATAAACCTGAGCATTATAGCCAGCAGGAATATGCACAGCATTGCAATTGCAAGATAAATCCACAGTCTGTCCGGATATGCGCTAAGCCCCATTTTGCTGACTATCATATTAAGTGCAAAGCTGAGGTCGTTATCTCTCAGGGTTGCAAAGACATCTATTTTGCTCTTCTCCTTCATAAAGAAGGCTATGGGCAGAGCAAAACCAAGGGTTGCCGCAAGCGACCATCTTATGGCTCTTTCCCAATCGGTTTTTTTGTTCTCAAGTGCCTGCATAGAGCCTAGGATTATCATAAGCACAAGCATATAAAACCAGCGTGCGTAGTAGGCCTCGTTAAGCATATAGAACACTTGGTTTAAAAAGGGCACAAATGCGAAGATAAACAGCAGGGTTATAATGCGCTTGAGCCAGCTTTTGTGGCTTGTGCTCTGCATAAAGGCTATAAGGCCTGTCATGCCGAAAAGAGGCAGCCACGCCCCCAAGGAAGCCCACTGAGCTTTTGATTCCGGCGCAAAATTGGGGCGGGCAGGCAAATCAGGAGGAAATAGGAAGGAGGCAATAATGTGTATAGGCCTGTATTTATCCCAGTAGATTAGCGCATTCCAGCCGCCTATGTGCTTTTCGGTTCGGGGGTTCATTAGCACCACCAAGGCCGAGGGCAAAAACAGCAGCATCCCCATTGCAAAGCCCAAAATGGCCTCAAGAGCCATAAACAGGAAGGTTTTTAAGCTTATGCGCCACTCCTTTGAGAGCACTCGCAGCACAAAGTAAATCAGGCAGACTATCACCTCTGCTATAAAGAAGAAGTAATTAACCGTAAGGTTGATAAACACAGCCAGAGCAAGCCAGCCACGCCGCTTGTTTACCACTGTCTCCTCCAGTGCAACCAAGAGCAGCGGGAAGAATATCATAGGCTCATGAAAGTGGTTAAAGAAGATATTGAAAATCGAGAATCCGGAAAAGGCATACAACATACCGCCTATAATTGCGGCTTCCGGCCGTTTGAGGAATCTTTTAAAAAAGGCATAGGAGGTGGTTGCGGCACTTGCAAATTTTAGTATTAACAGCGGCCCCATAAGATAGGGCACAAGGCTGTTGGGGAAGGGCAGCGTAAGCCAAAAATAAGGGCTGCCAAGCAGATAAAAATCATAGGAGGCTATAAAGTTAGAGCCTAAATCTGTGTTCCAATTCCAAAAAACATCGCCGCTTTTAACGGCTCTGTGTGCCAATTGATAAAAGGGCACCTGCTGCACGTTAAAATCACCATACAGCAAAAAATATCCTTTATCGTATATCATGAAGGGCACAAAAACCACAGCAGCCGTGGCCAATGCGATTAAAAAAACCTGAAGATACCCGGGCTTTTTTGCCCTTTCTCTTAAATCCAAATTAAATTGCATATAAAAGCATTCCTTAAAGTTATTTGACTATAATACTCTGTGCGGTATGTATTAAGATGTCTAAATCGCTTAGCTGAGTTAGCTTGCCCGCCTGCTCACGCAATGCGGCCGCTCCTCTCATGCCCTTGAAGTACCATGCGGCGTGCTTTCTCGCCTCACGCATACCGTTGCGCTCGCCCTTTTCTTTGCAGATAGAGGCTATATGTCTGCGCATAGTGTTAAGTCTTTCGTTTAAATCAGGCTCAGGCAGCAGCTCCCCACGCTCCAGCAGAGCGTTAATCTGAGGGAATATCCAGGGGTTGCCAAGTGCGGCTCTGCCTATCATTATATAATCACAGCCCGTTTGCTCATACATAGCCTTTGCAGTAAGAGCAGAGGTGACATCTCCATTGCCTATTACAGGTATGCTCACGGCCTCTTTAATGCGCCTGATTATCTCCCAATCGGCAGAGGGTGCGTACATCTGTTGGCGTGTACGGCCGTGTATAGTGATTGCATCCGCACCGTTTGCCTCGCAAATAAGGGCGATTTCCATTGCGTTTATGCTGTTCTCGTCCCAACCCTTGCGGATTTTAACCGTGACGGGAACGTCAACTGCTGCCTTTACTGCCCTAACTATTTGGCCGCAGAGCATTGGCTCTTTCATGAGTGCAGAGCCGCCGCCGTTTGAGGTCACCTTGGGAGCGGGACACCCCATGTTAATATCAATTATATCGGGTTTATAGGCAAGAGCCTTAACCGCTGATTCAGCCATGACCTCCGGCTGATTGCCGAAAAGCTGAACCGCCATAGGCCGCTCCTTCTCTGAGACAGAGAGCAGCAGAGCCGTTTTTTTATCGGACATGGTAAGCCCCTTTGAACTGGCCATCTCCCCTATTACATAGCCTGCGCCAAGCTCCCTGCACAGCAGGCGGAAGGCTCTGTCGGCCACCCCCGCCATGGGTGCAAGGGCGGCAAAGCCATTTATATTCACATCTCTTATCTTCATGTAAGGAGCAAAATCCTTTCAACGGTTGACATATACTGCCACTCTCACAAATACACATCAATTATACCATAATTCAGGCATAAAGTAAAGCTAAATAAGCTAAGTTTAACAATTTTACCATTTAATTTTTACTCTTTTGGAGAGCTTTACAAAGCAAGGCTTGATAATTTATAATTTTTAATGCATAATGCATATTAAATTGAGCCTCTCTAAAAACCAGTTAGGGGCAGACCTAAGTGTCTGCCCTGATTGCCGTAAATTTCCCGTCTTTGGGCAGACACATAGGTCTGCCCCTACATGGATAACAATGTTAATAGAGAGACTCAATTTAAAATTAAGGTGGATTTGCTGCGCAAATCCGCCTTAACTATTATCTATTATCTCAATCCACCTCAACCCAAAACTCGCTGCCCTTATCTGCTTCGCTGTTAACTCCAATGCTGCCGCCGTGGGCTTCTACTATGGCCTTGGCTATGGTTAGGCCTATGCCTGCGCCGCCTGTTTTGCGGCTGCGGGATTTATCCGTTCTGTAGAACCTCTCAAAAACCAAGCCCTGCTCTGCCTCTGACATACCTATGCCGTCATCCTTGACGCTCAGCCTGCCTCTGCCCCTGCAAGCCTTAACGGCAACTTCGATATTCCCGCCCTCAGGGGTGTACTTTACCGCATTTGAAATAAGATTGGTTATAACCTGCCGCAGTCTGTCTGCATCTGCATTTACGGCCACAGCTTCCCCTGTAAGGGTGAGGCTCTGCCCCTTCCTCTTTGCCTCGGCCTCCATTCCGGCTGTTACAGATTTAGCAAGCTCCAGCAAATCCAGCTCCTGCCTGTTAAGCTTAAAGCTCTCGCCCTCCACCCTTGCAAGGCTCTCTAAGTCGGCAACCAGAGTGCTCAGCCTTTTAAGCTCCTCATAACAGGCGGCCAGACGCTCTGTTGTGGGCTCCCACAGCCCCTCGCACATGGCCTCTAAGTGTGCGCTTACCGCCGTAATTGGGGTGCGCAGCTCGTGGGCTATGTCGGTTGTAAGGCGTTTGCGCAGGCTCTCCTGCTCCTTTAAATTGCCTGCAAGGTGATTAATCGCCTCCGCCAGCTCCTCTGTCTCCCTTGTGCCTGTGGAGCTCTCAAAGCGGATTTCGTAATTCCCACCTGCAATTTGAGCAGCTATGTGCGCTGTTTTGCTGATAGGCCTTGCTATTCTGCGAGCCAGCAAGCCCCCCGCCAAAACGGCAAACAGAGCCGCCAGCACGCCGGAGAGCAGCAGGGCTGTATCCAGCGCACTTATAAATTTAAAATCATTTTCATTTAAAAAGTATGGACCGTAATAGGTTATTACAACAGAACCAACGTTGCTCTCGTTTTGCCTTATAACAAACTCATGCTTGGTAAAGCCGCCCGTCACCTTGACGCTCTCCATTCGGGCAGTTATCTCCTGCATAATCTGCCCGCATTCGGACATATCGTGATTCTCGGCATCCCAGAGCAGAGTGCCGTTTATATCATAAATTTGGAGGATATAGCCCTCGTACATTAAATTCATGCCTATGGCGTGCAGGGAGTCCGTCTTCCACTCATCCTTTGAGGCGTCATATTGCAAGGAGAGGTCTGTGACTATATGCTCGCTGCGCAAATCGGCCTGATTGGCCATGTAGTCCCTGAATTTGCTGTCAATCAAGCTCTTTGCGGCAACGCTGATAATGGCCACCGTGAACAGCAGCACCAGCAGGATTGAAAGGGTGAGCTGTGCGCGCAAGCTGTAAAGCAGCTTTTTCACTCACTCACCCCCAAATTTGTAGCCTATGCCGTGCACTGTAAGGATATAGCGGGGATTCTTAGGCTCTTCCTCCAGCTTTTGGCGCAGGTTTTTTATGTGGCTGTCTATGGCTCTGTCGTATCCGTCAAACTCCTCATTCAGGGCTGCTTCAATCAGCTCTGCACGGGTAAACACCTTGCCCGGGTAGCGAATAAGAGCACCCAGCAGCTTGATTTCGTTAGGAGTGAGGCTAACCGCCCTGCCCCCGCTTTGAAAGCTGCTGTGCTCAAAATCCAATACCAAATCGCCCCCGTTAAAGGAATAACGGGAGCTTAGCAAATCCTCGGAGACACGGCGAAGCACGGCCTGAGAACGGGCGTACAGCTCCTTAAGGCTGAAAGGCTTGGTGATGTAATCATCTGCGCCTATTTCAAGCCCTTTAAGCAGGTTCTCCTCCTCGGCCTTGGCTGTGAGCATAATAATAGGCAGGCGAGACTTAGCACGCATACGTCTGCACAGCTCTTCTCCCGAAACATCGGGCAGCATCAAATCCAGTATTACAAGGGAGAGGCTCTCCCTTTCAAAAATATCCAGTGCTCTTTTGCCGTTTTCCGCTTTGAACACCTTAAAGCCCTTGCTTTCAAACAGAGAGGCAACAACCTCCAGTATCATGGGTTCATCGTCCACAGCCAGCACAATTTTAGATTCCTGCATGCTGCTAAATAACGTCATAGCCTTGGTCTTCAATGGCGGCCTTGATTTCCTCAACGCTTACCTTTGCAGGGTCATATTGAACAGTGGCAGTGCCTGCCTCTAGGCTCACTGTAACAGCAGCTACGCCCTGGAGTGCTGTTACCGCCTTTGTAACTGCGCTTACGCAGTGCTCGCACATCATGCCCTCTACCTTGATTACAGCTTCCTTCATATTCTCTCCTCCATAAATTAATACTGCAAAGCAATATATATTTCAGTATTTTACTAATCGCAAACTTAACCTTTTAGTAATAGATACATCTTATTGCCACTTGTGCTCATGCCGTACGGGCACGCACGTTGTTTAGTCGGTTGCAGCCAAAGGCTGCATTTTCGCAAGCGAAAAACCCGAACTTTCTGGTTCCGCCCAGAAAGTAAGTAGCAGTGGTTGCCGACCAAATTAAAATTTGGTGCAAGGGGGGGCGCAAAGTCGTCGCTCCCACACTCGTTGCGCCCCCCTTGCACCCCTGCCCATCCCTCAAACGCAAGACGTTTGAGAAGCTGAGCGGTAAGTTGTATTGCTAAACCTTTGCCGTCTGGTTTTCTATCCTAAACTAAATCAACTATTTTAAGTAGCTTCCACACCTCTGTCATTTTGCCGTCTATCTCCACCGGGACTTGCGCATATGCCCAGCCCTCCACGTTTTCCGGCTTAAGGCCTGCTGCTATGAGCGGCTCAGGATTAAGCGCAAACACTATGTCCTTATCCTGCTTTTCGCCTGTTTCGCTGTGCTTGTTTAAATCCTTTGCCCATTCAAACACTGTGCCGTTTTCAATTTCTATATTGTAGTGATCCATAGCTCCATGATAGCCCAGCCGCTTGCGCAGGGACTTTATATCGGCCTTAAACTGATCACTCGCCGTGGCCTTTATGTTCTGATTAAGCATGTCAAAGGCAGGAGAGCTGTAAACGATCTCGCCCCCGCTAAAGTTCTCCAGCTTAGAGGCCTCCAGCCCCGCAGCTATGAAGGGCTTAGCATCAACCGTGAGGCTAATGCTGCTATTATCCCATTTTAGAACCGCACCGCCCTCAGGAGCAGAGAGACTCCAACCGGCCTCGGCACTCCCCTTTGCAGGCAGAGTGCTTAAAACCGTATCAAATGATTGCATGGCATTGGTGCGCAGGACATCCAAGCTGCCCCCGGCTCTCAATATTATAGCGGCCAGCAATGCAATTACAACAACCGCCGCTGCGCTTATACTTATTATAACCTTAGATTTTTTCATAAAAACACCTCATAAAATCCTTGCCAATTTAATGTCTCTTAACGCTTGTTTTGTGCGTGGGGCAGGTTATACTTCTATCACCCCGCTTATGTGCGTCATTGCGAGCACCGCTGAGCTTGAGCTTGCCACACTGTTACACGTGCGAAGCAATCCAGTGCACTAAGCCCCTGTGGCTTCTGTTGAACATTTACACTTGCTCCACTGGATTGCTTCGCACACCACACTTTACGATTATTATAGTCCAGTTGCGTGCTCGCAATAACGCAGCTTTTGCGGCTTTAAGCTTACTTTGCGCACCGCTGTAGCTTTGTTTTGCAGCTTTTTTGCCCAGTAAACGGGCGAATGCAATTCACCCCTAAAAACCCTTTAATTTAAATTTGCGCAACAAATTCACCATTAATTATGCATTATGCATTAAAAAACTTTCAATTTTCAACTGTTAACTGTCAACTGCCCTCTACTCGGCCTTAAACCTCTTAAGCCTCAAGGCATTGGTAAGCACCGAAACAGAGCTTAAGCTCATAGCTGCTGCCGCAAAAATTGGGTTAAGCAGCAAATCTGCGTTGCCTGTTATCAAATAGAGCAAGCCCGCTGCAATTGGGATACCCACAGTGTTATAGCCAAATGCCCAAAACAGATTTTGCTTAATGTTGCGTATGGTGCGCTTGCTCAATTTAATTGCAGTGGGAACGTCTTTTAAATCGCTACGCATAAGGACTATATCCGCAGACTCCATGGCGACATCTGTGCCAGAGCCTATTGCTATGCCTATATCCGCCTGAGCCAGTGCGGGAGCGTCGTTAATGCCGTCGCCCACCATGGCCACCTTGCGCCCCTCCCCCTGCAGTTTTTTAACCTCGTTGGATTTATCCTGGGGCAGAACCTCTGCCAAAACCTTTTCTATGCCCACCTGCTTGGCTATAGCCTCGGCGGTTTTGCGGTTGTCGCCCGTTATCATTACAACCTCTATGCCCATTTTATGCAGAGTTTCAATGGCGGCCTTGCTGCTGGGCTTAACTACATCGGCAATGGCTATAACGCCCGCTAGGCGGCCGTCTATGGCCACAAACACGGGGGTCTTGCCCTCAGAGGCGAGCCTGTCTGTCTCCGCCTCTGCAAGCTCTATGTCCTGTTCCTCCATGAGCTTGCGATTGCCCGCCAGAACCAGCCTTTCACCTATCCTTGCCCTTACGCCTCTGCCTGTGAGAGAATCGAAGTCCTCCGCCTTTAGCAGTGCAAGCCCCTTTGCCTCTGCGCCGGATAGTATAGCCTGACCCAGCGGGTGCTCTGAGGGCTTTTCGGCTGAGGCTGTAAGCAGGAGAAGCTCATCTGCGCTTATATCCTGTGTTGGCAGAATATCTGTAACTGCGGGCTTGCCCTCGGTTATAGTTCCTGTTTTATCAAATACTATGGTGTTAATCTTGTGGGCTATCTCCAGAGCCTCGCCGCCCTTGATTAAAATGCCGTTCTCTGCACCCTTGCCCGTGCCCACCATTATAGCGGTGGGGGTGGCTAAGCCAAGGGCACATGGGCAGGCAATAACCAGCACAGAGATAAATATGGTTAGTGAGAATTTAACGTCTCCCCCTGTGCCTATAAGCCATGCTGCGCCTGCAATAAGTGCTATTGCGCACACAACAGGCACAAACCAGCCGGAAACTATATCGGCCATTTGTGCTATGGGGGCTTTTGAGCCCTGAGCATCCTCAACCAGCTTGATTATATGTGCCAGAGCGGTATCGCTGCCTATTTTCTCCGCCCTGAATCTTACTGTGCCTGTGGTGTTAATGCTTGCGGCGTACACAGGGTCTCCGCTCTTTTTATCCACAGGCATACTCTCACCTGTGAGCATGGATTCATCTATAGCTGTGCTGCCCTCTGTAACCGTGCCGTCCACGGGGATTTTTGCCCCGGGCTTAACAACGATAATATCGCCTATTTCAACCTCATCTGCGGGTATCTCCTTCTCCTCACCGTTCTCAATTATGATTGCGGTTTTAGGAGCAAGCCCCATGAGCTTTTTAATGGCCTCTCCTGTTCTGCCCTTTGAGACGGCCTCCAGTGATTTACCCAACAATATAAGGGTTATAATAACGCCAGCTGTCTCAAAATAGAGGGAGTCCACCGCCTTCATGCCGCCCCCTGCAATAAGGAATACATTATAAAGACTAAACGCCACTGCGGCTGTTGTGCCCACAGCTATAAGGGAATCCATATTGGGGCTGCGCCTGAGCAGAGCCTTAAAGCCCACTGTATAAAACCTGTAGCCCACCGCTATTACCGGCACGGTGAGCAGCAGCTCCAAAACGGCGTAATAAAGCGGATAGCCCATCATCATCATGTTAAGCTTGCCTGCAAAGGGCAAAGTCACCCATTTTATCATAGGTGCCATTGCAATATAAAGTAAGGGGAAGGCAAACACAGCCGAGACAATAAACTTAGTCCACATTGTCTTAATTGCCCGCTTCCTGCGCTTTCTGTCCTCTTCTGCTGCATCGGATTTATCGAATTGAAGCACCGTATAGCCCAGCCTTTCAATGGCCGCACGTATAGCCGAGAGCCTGATTTGCTGCGGGTTATAGGTAACTGTGGCCTTTTCTGTTGCAAGGTTAACAGAGGCACTCTGCACCCCCTCCAGCTTATTTAAAACCTTTTCAATGCGCTGGGAGCAGGCGGCACAGGTCATGCCTCCTATGGGTATGGTCACTGTTTGCAGAGCCTGTTTTTCAAGCACCTCAAAGCCTATTTTTGCCACAGCAGATTTTATTGTATCCAGCTCTACTTTAGAGCTATCGTACTCTACAAACAGCTTTTCAGAGGCCAAGTTTACATTGGCCTGAGCAACTCCCTCCAGCCTGCCTACAATCTTTTCTATTCTCTGTGCGCAGGCGGCGCAGGTCATGCCCCTTATATCAAGAATTTTACTTTCCATATTCTACACCCTACTAAACCTTCCAATTTGCAAATATCTGCTTTGCTGCTGCCAGCACGTCATAGGATATGCTAAGTGTATCATCTGTAGCTGTGCGCTCCTCTGCTGTGATAGGCCAAGGATTGCACCCTCCTGCCACCACTCCTACCTGATCCATAGTAAAGGAGTTGCCGCAGTTTTGGCACACCAGCTTGCTGCCCTCTTGCTTATAGTAACCTTTGCCTGAGCCGTAGCACACCTGACAGGTGTTAAAGGCCGTGCGAAGGCTGCCGTCTGAGGCCTTTACCGCTATGACCTCCATGGTTGTTCCGTCTACCTCCACGGGGAAAATTGAAGCGTATTCGCTTAAGCCTGCAAGGGGAATAGATAGGCTCTCCCCCGCCTTGATTTGCTGCACAGGAGCTACAGAGCTAGCCTTTGAGGCAAGATTTTTTGAGAGCTCCTCGTTGTTTTGAGCGGCACAGGAAGCAAGTAAGCTTAAGGCCAGAGCCGCTATTGAGATTATTGCAAATATTTTACGTAGCATGGTTTTTACCTCCAAGATTTATAGACTTAACTAACAGCATCCGCCGCCATTGTATACATTTGGTGCGTCTGTGGGCTCGGGGGCAGCCTCTGCGTTGGCAGAGGCCTCCCCGGTTCCATCCACAACATAAATATGCCCGCTAATCATGCCCATCCAGCAGGTGTAGCGTATATCATCCGTTTTAGTAGGAGTAAACTCTATTACATTTGCGCCCTCTTTAAATTGATATTCTATATCAAGCTCTTTGATTATTATCCTGTTATTGCAGCCGTTAATATCGCCTTTAGCTGCAGTTATAGTCCATTTAACGGGAACACCCGCCTGCACCGTGATGTTGGGATACTGCCGCCCCGCCTTTAGTGTGCTGTTTATAAGCTGCACTCCGTCCTCTATTTGAATGCTGGTAAGCTCGGCCTGCCCGCTACCTGATTTTGCCGAGATTGCGGGTAACATTGGCAGCTTAAGCCCCGCCAGATTCCAGCCCTGACTAAGCATAGCCAAGCCCATAACAGCAACCAGCACCGCTCCCACTGTTATAGCCTTGTGGGTGAATTTCTTGCTTAATATGCGGCTTAGCGCACCCAAGCCGAACATCAGCGGCACTGTGCCCAAGCTAAAAAGCAGCATGGCAAGGCCGCCCTTTAGGGGGCTGCCTGTAGAGAGTGCGTAAATTTGAATGGATTGCAGCGGTCCGCAGGGCATAAGCCCGTTAAGCAAGCCGATTATCAAAGGGCTTGAGGCCTTGGGCTTTTCGGCGTTAAGCCTTTTGGATATAGAGGCGGGCATTCTTGGGCTTAGCTTGCGCAGTGAAGGGAATATGCCCAGCATGTTAATGCCCATTATAACCATAAACACGCCTGCAATCAGCTTGAGCGCACCCTGCATGGTGCTTGTAAAGTTAAATGCAGAGCCAATCCCTCCTATTATAACACCTATTACTGTATAGGAGATAACTCTGCCCAGATTATACAAAAAGCTTGGAAGCAGCACACTTCCCTTGGCAGGCTCTATTCCGCCGCCTATGCACTGGCTAAGGTTGATTCCTCCGCACATGGCCACACAGTGCACAGAGGTAAGCAGGCCTATAACAAAGAGCATACCGTAGCTCATGGCAGAATCAGCCGTGCGCCCAACGGTCAACAGGCTTAGCAAGCCAAAATGCTGAACTCCCCAAAAAAGAGCAACGATAATAAGCAGCAAGCCGGCGGCTCTGCCTGTGTTAGAGCCATCTGCACTTTGAATTACCTTATAATCCATGCTCTGTATAGCTGCGGTGATTTCCTTTAATGAAATAAGCTCACTCTCGTAGCTTATTTCGGCAGCGCCCTCGTTATAGCTCACCTTGCAGCTCTTAACTCCTGCTGTATTGCGGAGCTTGCGCTCTATGCGGGTTTGGCAGTTAACACAGTTCATGCCGCCTATATGCAGCTTTTGAGATTTAATTGCCATTCGCAGACACCCCCTTGTCATTATCTTTTGATAAGAACATTCTAGCACACAATTGTGCAGAAATTATGGAGATTTAAAATTTTTTTATTATAATATTTTTTTGTGCGTGAGTGCTAAATTATTTCAATCCAATAGCCATCGGGGTCGCTTATAAAATAGATACCCATTGCCTCGTTTTCATAGCATATTACGCCCATTTCCTTGTGCTTGCTGTAGGCGGAGGCAAAATCTTCTGCCTTTAAGGCAAGGTGGAACTCATTTTCGCCTAAATCATAGGCCTGTGTGCGCCCTTCAATTTGAGTTAGCTCCAGCTCAAACTCATAGCCCTTAATGCCTAAAAAGACTATAGTAAAGCCCTGGCCATTAATGCGCCTTTGCTCTTTATAGCCCAGAGCCTCCTCATAAAATGCTATGCTGTTTTTTAAATCAATAACGTTGTGATTAACATGTGCGGGTTTAAACATAAGCTTGTACCTCTTTCGTTTTTTTGACATTGTGTTGCTTTGTTTGCTTGCCCTGTAGGGGTAGACCTAGCGGGAGGTGCGGGAGCGGGCGGCCGATTGCCTTTTTATAGTCCCGTTTACATGCGTCATTGCGAGCACCGCTAAGTTTGAGTTTATCTTGCGTTTACGAGTGCGAAGCAATCCAGTGGACTAAGCCCCTGCGCTGATGATGGACGTCTAACCTTGTTCCACTGGATTGCTTCGCACACCACACCTTGCAATTATTTTAGCTTGACTGCGTGCTCGCAATGACGCAACTTTTGTGGTTTTAAGATTAATTGGTACATCGCTGTAGCTTTGCGGATGAATGGGAAGATTTAGCTTTTTAGAGATGCCCAATTTAGAGTTATATTATTACACAAAAGCACATAGTGCTAACCTTTAAATGTAACAATGTTCTCTCAGGCATCGGCAATCTTGTTGCCGCTAATGCCGTGAGGTTATTATATCACATTTCAAAGTAAAAGTCAATTTTCGTGCGATTTCAGGCGTGTTTTTACGGGCTAAAAATGGCTTAGGCATGGGTTTTTGGGCTGGGGTGATATGTTAATAAGAAATTTACATATGTTTTTTAGAGATACGCAATTGAGTGTCTCTAAAAACCTAAGCTGTAGTAGTGGCCGCCTCAGTTGCTACTACTAACAAGGTTAATAGAGATTCACAATTGTAAGCCATCTTATTTAAATATGCAAGTGGAGTTATACTGATGCAAATTTCACCAAAATCATCAATCATTACAGCGTTGTAACAACTATATGGCGTTTTACGCCCATAATTTAATAACAAATTCACAAATGTTAACTTTCTTTAATATAATAGTTGTTTTTTTGTCGTTTATGTGTTAAAATAGTTAAGAGCATAGATATTTTATTCAAAATTCCGTAATATTTTATCAGTAAAACCTGTTAAGGAAAGGAATGTGTTATAGCAAAAGGCAGGGTGCAGGCGCAGCAGACTGTTGATGTGCAGCTTGGCTGGCAGCCATTGTCTCTAACACATGGTGTTTAAAATGAAAATTAAGGTAGCCGTTCTTGATAAGGACACTAATTATCTTCAAAAGCTTGTCTCTATTTTTACCAACAAGCTCTCGGACAAATTGGAGGTTTGCTCCTTTACCGATTTAAACATAGCTCTGCAAAGCCTGCAGGAGGCACGGATAAACGTGCTGCTGGTAAGCGACAGCTTTAATATAGAGGAGGCGCAGATTCCCAAACGCTGCGGCTTTGCTTATTTAGTAGAATCCCCTGACATTGAAACCTTCAATGGACAAAGAGCTGTTTGTAAATATCAAAAATTTGAGGTTATTTATAAAACTGTGCTTGAGATATTCTCGGAGCATGTTTCAGAATCCATAGGAATGCGCTTTGACGGGGACTCCTCTGTGCGTGTGCTAACCTTTGTCTCCCCAAGCGGCGGCGCAGGCAGCTCCTCTGCGGCGGCAGCCTGTGCAAAAACACTTGCGGCCATGGGCAAAAAGGTGCTGTATTTAAACCTTGAGCAGCTAAGCAGCTCCGATTTATTCTTTGGAGGAGACGGTCAAACAGATTTTGGAGATGTAATTTTTGCCCTTAAGAGCAAAAAAAGTAACCTTTCAATTAAGCTTGAGAGCAACGTTAAAAGGGATGCTTCGGGGGTTTACTTCTACTCCGCCCCAAAAACAGCCTTGGACATGCTGGAGCTTAACCTTGAGGAAATCAAGCGTTTAATGACAGATTTAAAGCTTACCGGCTCTTATGATGACATAGTTTTTGACATGGACTTCTCTTTACATGCCTTTGCAATGGAGATATTTAAAAAGTCCGCCTCTATAGTTTTTGTTCTGGACGGCTCAGAGCTTTCAAACTCCAAATTCCTTAGTGTTTACAAGGCTTTTGAAATACTGGATGCACAGGATATATCCCTGCTCTCACGTGTGTGCATCTTTTATAACAAGTTTAGTAACAAAACAGGCAGGGCACTGGACGAGGGCATAAGGGTTCTTGGCGGTGCGCCTAAATATGAATACGCCACCACCTCGCAGGTTGTAGAGCAGCTTGTGGGCTTGGGCGTGTTCCAAAGCATTTAAAGGGGGATACACCATGACTCAAGAGCGTGAACAGGAAGTTATATCTCAGGTTAAGCAGTACATACACGAAAATCTTCCCCTTAATAAAATAAGCGATGAGGATTTAGAGGAGCAGACAGAGGCTCTGGTTCGCCAATATATAGGCAATGAGTATTGCCCCATTGCAACGCTTGTATCTATAGTTCAGCAGGTTTACAGCTCTATAAGGGGTTTTGGTATGCTGGACGGCATTTTGGCCGATGATTCTGTAACAGAGGTTATGATAAACGGCCACGAAAACATCTTTATTGAAAAGAGCGGCAAGCTGATTAAGCTGGATAAGCAATTTGAGAGCCCCCGCCGCCTTGAGGACGTTATACAGCGTATAGTGGCACTTGCCGGGCGTGAGGTCAATCAGGCCAGCCCTATCTGCGACGCCCGCTTGCCGGACGGCTCACGCGTTAATGTGGTGCTGCCCCCTATAGCCCTTTGCGGCCCTACAATGACTATACGTAAATTTTCAAAAACTCCCATGACCATTGAGATGCTTATTAAATACGGCTCTATAACTCAGGAGATAGCCGAAAAGCTGGAGCTTCTGGTGCGCTCTAAATATAATGTATTTATAAGCGGAGGCACAGGCTCGGGCAAAACTACCTTTCTTAATGCCCTTTCAAATTACATCCCCAAGGACGAGCGTGTTATAACCATTGAGGATTCCGCCGAGCTGCAAATAGTCGGCGTTGACAACCTTGTAAGCCTTGAAACAAGAGATGCAAACTCCGCAGGAGTGGGCAAAATACCCATGACCTCCCTTATTAAATCCTCACTGCGTATGAGACCCAACCGCATAGTTGTGGGCGAGGTTAGAGGAGGAGAGGCACTGGACATGCTTCAGGCCATGAACACGGGCCACGACGGCTCACTCTCTACAGGCCATGCCAACTCTACAAAGGATATGCTAAGCCGTCTTGAAACAATGGTGCTTCAAGGTGCCGAGGGCTTGCCTATAGACGCAATCAGGCAGCAAATATCCTCTGCTCTGGACATAATCGTTCACCTCTCCCGTTTGCGTGACCACTCCAGAAAAACCATGGAGATAACCGAGGTGCTGGGCGTGGAAAACGGACATATCAAGCTTAACCCTCTTTATGTATTTGAGGAGGACGAGAACTCCACTTTAGATAAGGTTTCGGGCAGTCTTACACGCACCCAAAACCCCTTGGTTAACGATTTTAAGCTGAGATTATCAGGCATTAAGATGCAAATTTAGGAGGGTAAGCCGTGGGATTATTTACAAAAAAGCCAAAGGCTGCGCCGGAGCCTGCCTACTTTCTTTCGGCCACTAACATGAAAACCGTAAACTACAAGGTTTACTATATGAGCATACTTGAAAAAATCCTCTATTTTATTATAGGCTTTGCTGTGGGTGCTTGTGTGGGCTATCTGTTTTACGGCGGACTTGCTAAAAATGACGGTGAGCCAACTCTGGCAACCTATGTGCTTAATGTGCTTATCTCCGGCGGCTTGGGGCTGCTTGCGGGCACAAAGTTTTTGCCCATGCGCACACAGCAAATTATAGTAACACGCAAAAAGAAGCTGGGCATACAGTTCCGTGATATGCTGGAGGCTCTTAACACCTCACTTGGCGCGGGCAAGAATGTGCGTGATTCCTTTATTGCCGTTTATGCCGATTTAAGTGTGCAGTATGACGAGGGTGCTTATATACTTAACGAATTGCAAATTATAAATGCAGGCCTTGGCAACAACGTTGATGTTGAGGACATGCTGCTGGATTTTGGCAAACGCAGCGGCATAGACGATATAATAAGCTTTGCAAATGTATTTAAAATATGCTACCGCAAGGGCGGCAATATCAAGGATACCATACGCAGCACCCACGAGATACTCTCAGATAAAATGGAGATTCGTGAGGATATTGAAACAATAATAACCGCAAACAAAAACGAGCAGAACATAATGATGATAATGCCCATTGCTCTAATAGGAATTATCAAAATGACCAGCCCCGAATTTGCCGATAATTTTGCAAAGTTCTCGGGCATAATGTCTACCACTGCGGCCATTGTAATGTTTGTTGTAGCCTATTTTGTAGGCAAGGCTGTTTTGGATATTAAGATTTAGGAGAAGGAGCACTATGCTAACCTTAACAAATATTATCATATTTGTAATCGGACTTGCCTTTTTGGGCTTTTGGCTCTTCCTCTTCGGCACAGGCAGCAAGCACGCAGGCCTGTTTGAGCCCCTTGAGGAAAAGGAGTTCCCCCTAAAAGAGGTTTACTTTGTGGGCTATAGGTTCATGGAGCTTCTTAACTATAACTACAAGTCAAAGAGCGACAGAAAGCTGCGCAAGGAGCTTGTTATACTCTATGGCGACAAATTTGCCGATTATTACATAAGGGTTATTTACGCCCAAAAGGTTACCATGGCCTTAACTCTGGCTGTGCTTGCCTTTGCAATCTACGGCCTTGCCAACAGTGCCGTTGCACTGGCTGTGCTCTTCGGCTTTGCAGGGCTTGCCTATTACTTCTTTGGCACGGTTACCGAAAAGAAGATACTCAAGCGTTCAAAGGAAATGCTCCGTGATTTCTCAGAGGTTATCTCAAAGCTCGCTCTGCTCACCAGTGCAGGCATGATACTGCGTGAAGCCTGGGAGGAGGTTGCCTATGCGGGGGATTCTATTATATACAAGGAGATGCAAAGGGCGGTTGACGATATGAACAACGGTTCTGCAGAGGTAGACGCTATATTTCAATTTGGCACACGCTGCATAATCCCCGAGATTAAAAAGTTCTCCTCCACACTGGTGCAGGGGCTTGTCAAGGGCAACAGCGAGCTGGCCTTCATGCTCAAGGACCAAAGCAAGGAGGTTTGGGACGCCAAAAAGCAAAATATAAGAAGACAAGGGGAAAAGGCGGCAAGCAAGCTGCTTATTCCCATTTGTATTATGTTTGTAGGCATATTAATAATGATTCTGGTGCCCATCTTTTCTAATTTGGGCGGTTAATCATTGTTTACATATGGTAAATTTGAAGAAAGGGGGAAATGAAAATGCTTACTAAGCTTATGTGCTGTGCGATTATTGCTAAGGAAGGTTTAGTGAAGAGGGTAAATTCTTTCATCACTAAGGAAAACGGCGAGGTTAACATAGTTGCCATAGTTGTTCTTATCGGCATTGCTGTTATTCTGGCTGTTGTGTTTAGAAAGGGCATTGAGAAAATACTCAAGAGCCTGTTCTCCACAATCGAGACAAACGCCAATGATGCCATTACGGCATAGGCAGCGGCCGCCTTTTAAACCTGTTCCAAGGCGGTACAGAGGTGCTTGAGCGGTAACAGCTTACTGCTCAGGCCGCCTCTGTGAATTTTAATTTAATCCTAAGGATTTACATATAAGCCTCTCTATGCTCTGGTAGGGGACGGGCTTGCCCGTCCCGTTTGAGCCTCGCACATGCCTTGGGTCAGGCAAGCCATGACCCCTACGAAATGTGTGCATTTTTTGATTTTACAAGGTACTACATGGCTAACAGGGTTAATAGAGGTACATATAATAAATGGAGGCGTGTTGTGAAAAAGCTGAAAGATGAAAAGGGCGCAATGGTAATTATGGAAGCCACCATTGTGTTCCCCGTTATGTTTCTTGTAATCTTCCTTTTGGTGTTCATGGGCAACGCCTATTATCAAAAAAGCAGAGTTCAGGCCATTGTAACCACCCTTGCCCTAAAAGGGGCGGCCTTTAGCGGAGACCCTATGCTCAAATATGTATCCGAAACAGGCTCTGTTCCGGCCTTTGGCTCAGCTGAGGCCGACATTAAGCCCTATAGATACTTCAACTTTACCAACTTCCGCTCTGATATTAAAAGCTATGTAAGCGGCGAGCTTAACACAAGCGTGGGCAAAATAGGCACAGGGCTTTTCTCCGGCATGAAGCCCCGCTGCACCAATGTAAAGGTAGATACCAAAAACTACTTTATCTACGGCACATTTTCAGTTGATGTAGATTTTGAAATCCCCCTCCCCATTCGCCTTATGGGTATGACAAGTAATTTTAAAATAGAGCAAAGCGCAAGAGCCGATATGCCCGTAAGCGATGTGCCCGAATTTATGCGCAACATAAATCTGGTTGATGATGTACTTGACCAAACCGGAGTAAAGGGCAAGATAAACGAATGGATAGATAAAGTAAAAGGCTTATTTAAAGCTGATAGTAAGGAGTGATGAGAGATGAAAAGGAAGAATTCAAGCCACGGAACTATTTCAGTTTTTTTGTCTATAATTTTAGTTCCGCTTATTGCGGTTACATCACTTTTTGCCGATTTAAGCAGGGTTAAGCTCTCCGGCAACCTCTCCACAACAGCAGGAGATTTAGCTCTTAACTCCCTGCTTACCCATTATGATTATGATTTAAGTGACTTTTACGGCATGGTGGCCTCCTGCCAAACTATTGATGAATTTTACGACCAATCCACACAATATTTTAACAGGCTAATGGAGTCCAAGGGTCTTACTCCCGACGAGCGCAAGACAGTTTGGAGCAAAGCAGGCGGCACTCTGGAGAAAATAAAGGATTGGTGGGACGGTAACAAGCAGGTTTCTAACCTGCTGCAAACAGAGATGAAGTCTGGGCCTGTATTTGGGCCTGTTCCCAATGCAAACATGGCAAATCCAACTATTATACGTGACCAGATAGTGGATTTTATGAAGTACCGTGCGCCCATAAAAATTGCAACAGATGTTATAGACAGGCTCAAGAACAGCGGCGGCGAGGATTTAAAAGACGCAGATAAGGATAAGAAATTAATAGATGAAAAGCAGGCCTATGCCGAGGCCGAGGGCAAGCTCTTAAAGGCTGCATTTGAATCCTACCTTGCCATAAAGGACTACGACAACAAGAACGTTACCAATCAAACCTTTAGTGACATGGCTGCCCGTTTAGATGAGCATGTTAAGGCATATAAAGAAATTAACAGGGTAATAGTCTTTGATTTAGCCAACACCAACCACAACTCTACAAAGAGAACAGAGGGCATTAACTCAGGCATTTCCCGCCATCCTCTTGACCCCTTCCACAACTTTACATACACGGCCTCTGAATACAGCAGCATAAATAAAGAGACTGTAAAAACAAGCAAGGAGGATGGGGTTTATTACATAACCATAAGCAAAATCAATCAGCTTTTTAAGGAGTTTTCTAACACTGCAAGCAATAACGGCTATCTTGAAAAGTTCAACACAGCTAAAACCAACCTCTCTAATGCAGGCAAGGCCGTAGAAAAGCCCGCCGGATATTATGATATTCAATATTGGAACAAGCTGATGATAGCTATAGATAAAAACCCCTATCTGCTTGATAAATACACAAAGTCTGCGTATGATTTATGCCTTGCATATCATAAGCTGCTTGCTATTAATGAGTGCACCCTCAAGGATGAAACCCTAGCCCCTGAGGACGCCGATTGGCAAGCAAAGCTTAATACTCTTTTGGAAAAATTCACCCCCATAAAAAACAAATATTTTTCCGGTTCCAACAATTTAAAAGCCACCTCAGATTTAGCCTTTTTGTGGGATGCGGAAGCTCTCTCTAACGGCGCAAGTTCCATTACAGGCCAGCAGAATTACACACAGGTGGGCTATACCTCCGCTTGGCTGGGTGCGCCCTTTAAGGGTGCTGTTCTTGAGGAAAAAATCAAGAGCGTTAACAGCGCACTCAACAACGATTTATCTGCTCTTAAGGAGTACAAATCCCTGCTTGATATTGCAATAGACGGCAAGGGCAGTGTACCAAGCCTTGACAAGCTTTTAAGCCTTGCTCAGGATTTTGAGGACAAGCACGACATCTGGCTTAATACCCTGGATAAAACCAACACAGAATATGCCAAGCAGGAAAAGGGCGAGAGCAAAACCCTATCTGATGCGGAAAAAGAGGCCAGAAAAAAGGAAGAAAAGCTAAAAAAGGAGATAACGGGCAGTAATGTAAACGAGCTTAAAACCCGTCTTAGCAACATACGCAGCCAGGTTCAAGGCCTTATTGATGCCATAGACGGCCTTACCTACGGCGGCAAGAAGCTCTCGGCTATAAACAACACAACAGATGCCATTAGCGCAGCCAAAGGCGGAGGCTTGGATGTAAACAATATCCCCACCAAGCAAAGCGATTTGCAGCTAAAGGCAGATGATTTATTTAAAAATGCCCTTAAGCCCCAAGCTACACCTGTTAAAAAGCTTGAGCACCTTACAGATGCCGCCTATGACCCCAATATCCGCTATGATTCAAGCAAGGGTATAGACAATGCCGCTAACAAGCATGTGCCAAGGCTTTATGCTGTTTTTTGTGATCTGTTTAAAGACGGTGACAAATCAAAGGTTGATTCAAATCAAGAGGCCATTGACAAAAAAAAGAAAAAGGGCGAGGACGAAAAGAAAAAGCTGGACGAGGAGGACAACTCCGCTGCAGATGCCGTGCCAAATGTTAGAGAGGGCGGCAGCAACTTCCCCTCTGAACCAACAGGTAATTCCAGCGGGCACAATCTGGGCACAGAGATAACAGGACTTGTCGGGCTTATCACAAGCATTATAAACGGGAATTTTGATGACCTTAGAGACCACCTTTACGCAACTGTTTATGTAATGAGCATGTTTAGCCACGGTGCTTATGAAAATCAAGGAAAATATGATTTGCTCTCAGACAAAGACAGTGCAACTCTAAGCAACTACAAAACAAAATATGCTGACAGTGCCATAAAAACAAAATGGGAGAGCACAGAGCCAACCTTTACTAAAAACAAATCTCTAACCCTGCACATGATTAACTCCCAAAACAACAAGACCTATCAGTCAGAGATAGAATACATCCTATACGGCAAAGAAAAGAACAGCGAAAACTTAGGCTGTGCCTACAGGGATATTTATATTATCAGGCTTGCAGTAAATCTTATCTCCGGCTTTAAAAACTTCTGGTCTAAAGATACCAACACAGGCAAGGCTATAGAGGTAATTGCAGTGGCGGTACAAAGTGCAACAGCCGGAATTATCCCATCTGTGCTTACCAAATGTGTATTAATTGTTATGCTGGCAGCACTTGAATCTGTTTGGGATATGCGCAAGCTTAAGGCGGGCTTCCCCGTTAAGCTTTACAAAAGCGATGCAAAGGAATGGGATTGGTCGCTTGAAGGTCTAACCGATATTTCCCAGGACGCAAAAGACCCATCTACAGAAAAGAAAGACCCTGAAGGCTTGCGCTACAGCGATTATATTCTACTGTTTGTATGCATGGGCTTTTATGAGAATAATGCACTCTCTCAGCAAATGTATTTGCGCACGGCCGATGTTATGCAGGCAAATATAGCAAAGCTCTCAAACGATTCAAGCTATACCCTTACAAAATCCTATGTTTACTTTAATGTGGATACAACAATAAGGGTAAAGCCTTTAATGCTCTCTCTGCCTATCCTTAACAGTTACAGCAATAACCCCAAGAATTCCTTGGATTGGTGCAGCTATTCCTTTAGTGCAACCCGTGGTTATTCTTAAAAGGTATTGAAAAGTTCCGGTTTATATGTAATAATAATAGCATCAATATTATTGGAGGTTACTCACCAAATGAAAAAGAAAATTTTAAGCATTGTCCTAATTTTAAGCCTTTCGTTGTGCGTTCTTAGCTCCTGCTCTAACGAGAAGGATACTACAGGCAGCACCGCTGCTAATCCCACAAACAGTGCCGCTACAGGCACCGCCGCTATTTCACGGGAAACAATTCTTGCCGAACCTGAGGCAAGTGCAGACCTATTCAAATTTACAGAGGTTGAGGGCGGGGTTTCTATCACCTCATATACAGGCAAGCTTAGCATACTTTCAATTCCAAAACAGCTTGAGGGCAAGCCCGTTGTCTCAATAGGTGAAAATGCAATTGCCAATCATGACGAATTAGCAGGCGTATTGGTTCCTGCCGGTGTTTCAAGCATTAAAACTACAGCTTTTGGAAATAATCCGGCTCTAAAAATAGTTATTTTTAGCGATGGACTTAAAGAAGTCGGCGACTACGTCTTTGTAAACTGCCCCAATCTTGAGGAAGTATCCTTTCCCGAGTCTCTGGAAGCTATAGGCGAGGTTTTTGCTTCTAATAAAAATCTCAAAACTGTTAATATTCCAAGCGGAGTTAAGTCTATAAGCTCAGGGGCGTTTTACTATACAGGCATCACCTCTATAGCGTGGCCTGCTGCTGTATCCGAAATTAAGAGCCTAACCTTTGCAGGCTGCGAAGCCCTTGAAAAAATAACAATCCCTGATTCTGTTACTGCTATTGCAGATAATGCATTTGAAAAAGCAGCAAACGTAACCATAGTAGCCTCAAGCGGCTCATATGCCGCCCAATATGCAAGCGAAAAGGGCATTAAATTTGAGGCTGCCTAAGGCTCTTGGCAAGTTCAATATCTTTAAATAAAGGCGGGGGGATACCATGAAAAAGCTTTTAAAAAACAAGGAGGGCGGTGCGGTGGTTGTAGAAGCAACCATTGCGCTAACCGTTTTTGTCTTTGCTATTTACACATTGCTTAACATAGTTAACATGTGCTATATCCAGTCAAAGATAGGCTCAGCTCTGGGTTCCTCTGCCAAAGAAATTTCGCAGTTCTCCTTCCTTTATTACAAGTTCGGCCTTGATAAAGCGCAGGGCAAGCTGCACGCTGACACAGCAGATTCCCGCCAAAGCGTAGAGGGCACTCTGGGTGAATTAGACGGCATGGTGGACGCCATAGGCGTGCCTGTTGAGAGCTTTAAGGATGGCTCATTAAGCTTGGACGAGCTTAAAACGGCAGGCCAGCAGCTAAAGGACGGCACTAAAAACATATCAGATTTATACAAGGGGCAGTTTGACGACCCCAAAAAGTTTATTATAGGCATGGCAAAGCTGGCAGGCGAGGAGCTTGCCGAGGAGGCAAAAAACGCTCTGGGGCAGCTTTTGGCACGTGCCTTTATGGATAAGAACCTCAAGGAGTCCCCAACGGACGACCCCAACCGACTGCTAAAAAAGTACAAGGTTAAAGACGGCATAAACGGTCTGCACTTTTACGGCACATCTATTATGCCCTATGGCACTTCCTCCGAGATACAGGTGGTGTGCAGCTATGAGATAGAGGTTATAAAGCTGCTCAATATAGATTACTCCTTTAAAATAACTCAGGTTGCCAAAACCAATGCATGGGGCAACGGTGTTTCAAAAATCATAAGCGTTGAAACCGAGACAAAAAAGCCTGCGGGCGATAAGGACGAAACCGAGGGCGCAGAATCCGGCACCTCCAGTGAGGATGAAAAGCCCATGACCCCCGCCGAGATTATCCAAGCGGTTAAGGACGGCAAAATTGTGCTTACAACCACTAAGGAAAAGGGCAACTTTGGCGAGATGGTGCAGGATGAACACTTTAAGAGCTTGGGGTATCAGCGTTTAGGCCCTAATCCCCCTGTAACCTCCTTAGACCAAACTATCACACAGGGCATAGATTCAATTTATTACAAGCCTGGGCCTCCTGCTAAATACATAATTGCAGACGCAAAGTACGGCACCTCCACATTATCTACTCTTGCAGACGGCACAAAGCAAATGAGCCAAAAGTGGATAGAGGACAGGCTGGTGGACGCAGTGGGCAAGGCCACTGCCCAAAAGATAATAAACACAGGCTACGACAGCGTTATAACCAAGGTTACTCCAGAGGGAGTGCCAAGCACAAAACAGCTTGATAAGGCCGCCAATATAGTCGGCGATTACAAGCCGTGACCCCCACGAAATGTAAAGCTTTAACTCTTAAGAGCAGTAGGGGCAGACCTATGTATCTGCCCAAAGGCGGGAATTTTACGGTAATCCGGACAGACACATAGGTCTGCCCCTACAACACAGATTTTTGACGGGATTAAGGAGACTATATGCGTGAAAATTGGGTTAGCTATGAAAACTACACTCATTACATAGATGAGAGCACACAAATATTAGAAGAGAGCCGCAGCGACATTGCCGCCGGCAATATAGCTCCGGAGAGGATAGCTGATGTTCAGCGGTATAATTACTCCAACGAGATACGTGTGTTTATAGCACGGTATTCACGGGGAGACGATATTGCTCCCCTTATCCCCGAATATAAAAGGCTTGTATTTGAGCTGCACAAGTACTTCACCCACGAATGGTACGAGGAGATGCTGCGCCTGCTCTCTATAGGCATAATGCTGGAGATTGAGGATGCCTGCATTTTTGAGCTTGCAGGCTTGCTCAAGCGTGAGGGCATTGACAACTGGATTTTTAACTTCCTGCTGCATTCAAGAGATGCAAGTATTAGCTATGAAAACAGCTCATTTACAGTGTATCCTGATTTTTATCAAAGCCTGCGGGAGCTGGTTAACTCCTCCCCCGCCGAGCAGCCCAAGCTATTAAAGGCATACTTAAGCAAATGGTATCCTGCTATGAAGACTGCCTCCTGGTACAACTCCCACAAGAACAAGTGGATTATCCATTACGGCTACTGGAGCTTTGAAAGCGGCGCAATAGCCAAGCTGCTTAGCTTAAACGACAGCGGCTTTCAAAGCGTTAAATACTACCCCTATGACTTAGTTCACTATGCCGATTAGGCAATAAAACAAGAAAGGTCAGTGCGGGCTTGCAGTGCCTTCCGCTTCTCTGATTTGGTTGGCAGCTACTTCCTGTGACACACGGTATCAAACATGCTTATTCTAATGTGTGCCCTTGCCCTTATTTTAAATTTAATAAGCTTCTACTTTTTAACGGTTGACACAGCCGTGCAGGAAAGGCTTCCCGCCGTAGTGCCGGCTGATGAGGCCTCAGCTTCTGAGTCTGCTGAGCCTGAGGCAAAACCTGAAAAGCCCGTTAAGCGGCAAGCAAAGCTTAGCTTAAAATCCTTTGCACTGCCCTTTAAGGGTGGCTTTAAGCTCCCCTCAAGGCAGGTGCTTATCTTTAGCGTGGTAATGAGCCTTTTGTGCATTGGAATTGCCGCCTTTCTTTCCTCCTTTTATACCGACACAGGCTTTGTTCATGATTTAAAGCGGGTTTGCCTGCTAAGTCTGCTATGGCCTGCGGCTCTTGTGGATTACAAGAGCTTCCGCATACCAAACCTGTTTATCCTGCTGGGCTTGGCCTACAGGCTGCTCCTGCTGCCCTTGGAGTTTGTTTTTGCAAGGGAAGTGTTTTGGGAGGTCCTGCTCTGGGATGTTGTGGCCTCTGCGTCTCTGGCTCTGGCCGCCTTTCTCTGTGGCATTATTATAAAGAACTCCATAGGCTTTGGCGATGTTAAGCTCTTTATAGTAATGGGCTTGATGCTGGGCATGGACGGCATAGGCGGCGCAGTTTTTGTCTCGCTTGTGGTCTCGTTTATCGCCTCAATTTTCTTGCTTGTAACCAAGAAAAAAAAGCGCAAGGATGTTATACCCTTTGCCCCCGCTTTAATGGCGGGCACCTATATTTCTGTATTCTTAACGGGGATGTGATTAAGTGAAGAATTACAAAATGCTTGTTCCTGTGGTTTTGGTTTTGCTTTTCGTCTTGGGCATTTATGTTGCCTCGGATTCTAACCTTAGCACAAAAAAGGAATATGCAGGGCATATGTCCACTGCCAGATCCTTTGCAAAACAGGGCATTGCGGTGGACGCAATAGCAAGCTATAAGGAGGCACTGGCTATGCAGGCCTCTGTGCCCCTGTATTTAGAGCTTGGCAGATATTACATTGAGTGCGAGCATTATGCTCAGGCTCAGGATTTAGGCGAGGAAATGCTTGCTAAATACCCTAAAAATCCCGAGGGCTACAAGTTCCTTATGGAGCTTTACAACAACAACGGGGATTATGCCGAGTGCTTTAAGGCATACGATAAGCTGGTTAAAAAGAGGCTTCCCACCGATTCTGTGCAGGAGCTTTATAAAGAAATTTACGATACCTACGAATTGGAATATACAGACGAGTATGAGGAGGTATCCCTGTTTGGCGGCGGCTACTGCGCCGTTAAGCTAGAGGGCAAGTGGGGCTATTTAAGCGAAAAAGGCAAAAAGGCAGTATCCTGCATTTACACAGAGGCGGGAGTTTTTAGCGAAGGGCTTGCACCTGTGCTGGATACTCAAAATAAGGCCTACTTCATTGATACCTCAGGCAACAGGAAGAAGAACATAACAGCCGACAGCGTTAAAAAGGCAGGCTCTATTGAGCGGGATGTCTTTACAGGCTTTAACGGCCAAACCTGGGGCTTTTACAATGCCGAAAGCGAGCTTATCGCAGGGGAATACGACGGTATCTCCACCTATGCAAACGGTGTGGCCGCTGTTAAGCAAAACGGCATGTGGAGCATAGTAAACGGCCAGGGCAAGCAAATAGGCTCAGGCTGCTATGATAAGATTTTAAGCGATGAAAAGGGCATAATCTACCGCAACGAACGCTATTTTGTTAAAGAGGGCGAAAAGGTTTATATGCTGGATGCCTCTGGCAACAAGGTGGGCACAACAGGCTTTAACGATGCCCGCATTTTTGGCGGGATTGGCGAGGGTGCTTATGCGGCGGTTAAAGCAGGCGAGCTGTGGGGCTTTATTGATGCCTCAGGCAACTACTTTATAGAGCCTGAATACGAAAATGCACGCAGCTTTTCAAACGGCTATGCCGCCGTTCAAAAGGACGGACTTTGGGGCTTTATTAACCTTAAAAATGAGCTTGCCATAGTTAATAAGTTTGATGAGGCTATGGATTTTAACTCAAAGGGCTATGTGTTTGTAAATGAGCGCAGGAGCTGGAAGCTCTTGGCTTTATATAGATTAAATCACAAATAATAAGGAGTATAAAAATATGAGCTTTACATTTGAAAATCAGGGGGCAAATGTATATCTTGTTTACAAGATTGGCAACGGCAATGAGCTTGATACAACGAGCCTTGGGATGCTCACAAACAATAAAATCAAGGGCATTGCGCCTATAGTTTACACCCAAATGGATGAGGATAAATACATAAAGTGCAACATAACCTCAAAAACTCCCGCCAAGGATTTTTTTACAGGTGTTGTTAACAAAAAGCGGCTTTTGGGCGTGTTTTCAGGGGTTGCCGCTGCTGTGCTTAACGCCGAGGATTACATGATAGATGCCTCTATGTTCCTGCTGGATTTAGAGCATATATTTGTAGATGCCTCCAGCTGTGAGCCTGTTGTAATCTGCCTGCCTGTTATTCACAGCGAGCGCAAGCAGGTGAATCTCTCTGCCTTCTTCAAAAACATTTTGTTTAGCATACAGTGTGACACCAAGGAGGATACCGAGTATTTCGCAAGGCTTATCTCCTACCTTAACAGCTCCTCCGCCTTTTCTCTTGAGGAATTTGCTAAGCTGCTTGCTCAGCTTAACAGCGGCACTGCACCACTTGCGGCGCAAGCCGCTCCCGAGCCTGTTGTTACACAGCCGCCTGTGCAGCAGCACCTCTTTCAATCCACTGCACCTATTATGCCTGTTTCTGCGCACACTGCGCCCGTTGCGCCTCCTGTGCCTCAGGCTGTAGCCCCCGGGCAAAGGCAGGTTCTCTCGCAGCCCGCTCCACCGCCTGCCGCCCCTCCAGTCAACCAATACAGGCCTGCCCCGCCCGCAGCACCAAACGCACCTGCCGCTCCCGTGGGCAACGGACTTGAGCCTGGAGAAAAGAAAATAAGCATGGCAGATTTGCTCATGCATTACAGCGGCGAAAAGCAGAAGCTCTATAAAGACCAGCAACGCCGCATTAAGGCCGCTCAAGCGGCCAACAAGGGAGCTGCAGCACCTGCCGCCGCTCCAAACGCCGCTCCGGCCGCCAATTTTAGCATTCCAGGGCAGGAGACAAGCATAGCAAGGCCTTATACTCCTCCAATCCCACAAAATGCTGTACCTCAGCAGGCTCCCGTATATAACGCTCCGGCACCTGCGGCAAATCCTGTTGCCGCTGCGCCTGTCTCACCCATACCGCAGCCCAGCAGCAATCCTGCTTTTCAGCATAATATTATCCCCCAAACCCAGCCTGCGGTTATGCCCGCAAGTGCTCCTGTTCAGGGTGGGTATATCCAGCAAGCCCCTCAGCCTCCGCAGGGCGGCCGGAATTTTGGCGAAACTACAGTTCTGCGCCCATATTCAGGCTCTGCCGATACCACCGTTTTAAACGCCTCTCCTGTTGCGCAGCAAAACCTCCCGCACATGATAAGGCTTAAAAACAACGAGCGCATAAGCCTAAACAAAACCGTGTTTTTCATAGGCCGTGAGCGTGCTCAGGTGGATTATTGCGTGGCTGATAACACAGATGTAGGGCGCATTCATGCCAAGCTTCTTGTTAAAGATGGCCGCTGCTTCCTTGTGGATATAAACTCTAAAAATCACAGCTATATAGATAATCAAATGATACCCAGCAATGTTGAAACAGAGGTTAAAAACGGGCAAAAAATCCGCCTTGCCAGTGAAGAGTTTGAGTTTAGAACCTTTTAAACACCATGTGCTGCGCCTGCATCTCTGCCCTTTGTAGCTTTTCAAACTAATTCCTTGGGAGAAATATCCGCATGAACTATCTTATTTCCGCCAGTACAGATATAGGAATTAAGAAGCACACCAATCAGGATAGCCTTTTTGTAAAAATGCTAAAGGGCGAAAACTGCCGTGTGGTGTTTGCTGTGCTTTGCGATGGTATGGGCGGCCTTGCTAAGGGTGAGGTTGCCAGCGCAACCCTTGTAAAGGCCTTTAACGATTGGCTCACCTACAAGCTGCCGCTGCTTCTTAACGCCCCTATAGAGGACGGCGAAATACGCCGCCAGTGGGAGGAGATAATCTTTACCTACAACCAAAAGCTAATGGATTACGGCTGTAGCTGCGGCGTTAATCTGGGCACTACTGTTACGGCACTGCTTTTAACAGATACCCGCTACTTTATTGTAAATGTGGGCGACGGCCGAGCCTATGAGATAAGCGATGCTCTGCGTCAAATTACTATTGACCAAACTGTAGTAATGCAGGAGCTTAGAATGGGTATTATAAGCCCTGAAAAAGCCGCAAATGACCCTCGACAGAACGTCCTTCTGCAATGCGTGGGAGCTTCTGAGGTGCTTGTTCCGGACTTCTTCTTTGGCCAAACCAAGCAACATGCAGTTTATATGCTCTGTTCAGACGGATTCAGGCATCAAACAACGCCTGAGGAGCTCTATTACAGCCTTGAGCCTAACCGCATGACCTCCCCTGAGCTTATGAAGCAGCAGGAGCTTATGCTAATAGATGTGAACAAGCAACGGGACGAGCATGATAATATCTCGGTTATAACCATTCGCACATACTAGGCAGTTTATACAAGCCTAAGAAAGGCAGGTAACAGCAATGTCAAATGATATTTTACACAACACATTTTTTGTAATTTTAGGCCTCGCTGTGCTTACTTTGCTTGCCGCCGTTTTGCTCTTTGTCTTTGCTGACAGAAAAAAAAGAGCAAGGGGTTATACCTCAAGCGCAGCGGCCGTTCAAGGCACTCTACCTCCCCTGCCTGTATTTATCGCTAACGAAACCACCAAGCTAATAAACGATTCTGCGCCCTTTATCAGCTCCGAGACCACGCAGATAGGCTTTGCCGGCGAAACTGCTCAAATGGCACCCCAAGAGCCCAATTACACCGCCGTATTAAATGAGCTGGAGCTGGAACTGGATATAACCCTTGTGCATTCTAAAGAGGTTGTGGTGTAGCCCTTTAATTGTAAATTTGTTTAATAAAGGTATTGATTTTTTGCAAAAATGTGTGTATAATAAAGACAGAGGAAACCAGTTAGAAATAGCGGTTGTCCGAACTGAATAAGTTAACTAAATTAACCCGTCTGTTTCGTCCAGGCGGGTTAACTCTTTATCGTTTGATTATTGCAATCAAAACAACAATTAAAGTTATTATGATAGCATACATTGTTATGTATTCCATCATATCACCCCCTTTACAAGGGAAGTGACCAACTAGAGGCTAGAGACCAGAGACTAGAAGCTAGAATTTTGCCTATACGGTGCTGGTATCTAATTTTTTAGCTTTAGGGCCTTGATAAATTTCAAGGAAATTCTACACATTTAACCTATATGCTCTTCATCCTCAATTTTGCTTATGCAGGCAATTCTTTCAACATGTCTGCCTCCCTCAAACTCTGTGTTGAGAAATACATCAACCAGCTCCAGCGCAAGGCCTGAGCCAAGCACTCTTGCCCCAAGACACAGAATGTTGGCATCATTGTGCAGACGTGTATACTTTGCACTAAAATACTCAGAGCAAACCGCAGCCCGTATCCCCTTGACCTTGTTGGCCGCAATGGACATGCCTATGCCCGTGCCGCACACCAAAATGCCCGTTGCGCCCCTAGCTGCAACCTCATGTGACACCTCAGCCGCAATGTTGGCATAGTTCACTGAATCTGCTGAGTTAGTGCCCAAATCCTCTACAGTATAGCCATTTTGCTTAAGGTATTCCCTAATTTCATTTTTTAAAAGAAACCCGCCGTGGTCTGCCCCTAGAATAATTAATTTGTTACTCATCTATGTATTCCTCCAAAGATTATTTTTTTGCACTTAGCTCCCGCTCTGCCTGAGAGGGGCGCAGATACACGGGATTTAGCTCCGCCGCAGAGATAGCCCCGCCTTCTGCGTGTATTCTCTCGGCCGCCTTAGCCACTCCGTATGCCCGTTGATACAGCAGATTCTCCGGCGCAATGCGTGGATTCAAGCTCTCGAAGGGAGCTACGCAGAGGTGCGCACCGTCCCCAATAAGACAAATTTGTTCACTATTGCAGCCTTTCAGCTCTTGATATAAAGCATCAATTTTAACGGCTCTGTCCTCGCAAAGGCGTGTTATTGAGCCCTCATTTGCCCTGAACAGGGCGTTATAAACCTGATTGCAGCGTGCATCCATGGTGCAGCAGATTATCCCATTGTGTGAAATTAAATTTAAAGCCATAGCCTCTAATGTTGAAACGGATACACAAGGCTTGTCCTCACCAAAGGCCAATCCTTTTACAGCCGCAACGCCTATACGTATGCCCGTGAACGAGCCAGGGCCAACCGCAGCTGCAAATAAATCTATGGTATTCAAGGGGATGTCAGCAGTCTGCAAAGCTTGCTGTATCAGGGATGCAAGGGTTTGGCTGTGTGTTAGCTTGTTGTTGATGAAGTACTCCGCCAGCAGTCGGCCATCCTCTAAAATGGCCGCAGATACCGAAATCGCCGAGGATTCAACCGCTAGGATTCGCATATATCTTTCACCTCACATAACATTTTATCCGGAGCATCTATAGTGAAAATACGTTCGCATTCATTGTCGCCATACTCTATGTGGATTTTAACAGCATCATCAGGCAGAAATTCCACAATATTTTCGCTCCACTCAATCAATATTACAGCCGATTGCCCCAGATAATCGAAAAAACCTGTTGAATACAGGCCATCCCAGCCATCTATTCTGTACATATCAAAGTGTATTACGGGCACTCTTCCGTGATATTCATTTACTATAGCAAAGGTGGGGCTGTGCGCCTGCTCCTCTGTGTTCATGCCACGGGCAAAGCCCCGACAAAAGGCTGTTTTGCCCATGCCGAGGCCGCCGAAAAGGGCTATGACGGCGGGAGCTTCAACAACTCCCGCCAGCCCTTCGCCCAGCTGTTCAGTTTCTTTTTCAGAGCGAGTTATGCGTTTTATCAAATACCATCACCTAAATATGATTATTAACTGTAGTATCATCGACCGCACCGCCGAAGATGTACACATTCGCCGGAGCTATGCCCTGTATTGCAGCCTTGACATCGCCAAAGGCCTGCCCATTTTGCAGCAGGAACAGCGGTGCGCCTATCTTTGCGGCGTAGGCCGAACCCGCCAGAGCGTCGGGATAATTTGCACCTGTGGTTAATGTTACGGCATTGCCTGTAAATATTGATTTATACTTTGCATTGATTGCAACCGCAGTGGTGTAGCGGTTGCCGCCGGAGAGGCGTTTAGTGCTTGTAACTCCATAGGCTGACTTTAAATTATCTGCTACAGTATCACTTATACCACCGCCTACTATATTCACCGTCTTAATGCCTAGCGATTGAATATATGCGCCTGTGTCAGTATTAACCTTTGCTGCATCTCCCTTGTTTGTGAAAAGTATCGGCTGCTGCAAAATTCCTGCAACAGGCGAGACAGAGAGCGCGTCGGGGAAGTTAGTGCCGTCGGCCAAGAATGCACTTGTGAAGTTAACGCCATCGGCCTTGAGAGCCTTTGCAACTGCGATTGCGGTTGTGTAACGGCTGCCGCCCGCAAGCCTTTGGGTTTGAAAGCGTGGTGCTAAATAAGCGTAAATATCATTACTAACAGAGCTTGCGCCGCCAATTATTATTATACGCTTAGCTTTTAAGGTGTTTATTGTGCTTAAAACACTATCTTCTAATGTGGTTTTGCTTGAGGTTAGCAGGATAGGCGCATTATAATGCGCTGCAAGCGGGGCGGCTGCTAGGGCATCGGCAAAGCTTGCGCCGCTGGCTAGGATTACTGTATTTGAGCCTGTTGGCCAGCCTTGAGTTGCTATTGTGTTGGCAGTGGATACTCTGTTGTTGCCTTGGAAGCGGGTTCTAGTAAGCTTTGTAAAATAGAAATTTTGATAATAATCATCGTTATATATTTGCATACCAGTGGTTCTCTTTGCATTATACCCATGAATGTCATTCCACCAAGCAGTATTAAAAGTATTGCCATTAGAGAGCCATAAATGAAATATAACATGTGAGCTTTCATAATCATACATTGTAACTATGTCGCACTTTCTGTCTCCATTAAAATCCCCTGCAACCATTCTACCTGCCACATTTGGTGCAGCATACCACCCCTCGTGCATTTCTTCCCACCAAGATCTACAATTATCAAACTTGGAACCACTTGACATGAAAACATGCATTTTTGCTGTGGATTTTCCATAATCATACATAGCAGCAATATCGTCCTTGCCATCACCATTAAAGTCTCCGGCTACCACTCTTCCTGTAATCATTTTTGCATCATATTGCGTATTTGCTTTCCAGTCGTAAATATTGCTGAATTTTGTGCCATTAGATAACCAAACATGAAAATTGTTAACCCCGTTTGCGTAATCGTAAATTGCGCAAATATCATCCTTACCATCACCATTAAAATCACCAGCAACCATTCTATCTGTCACATTTGTTGCAGCATACCATCCCTCATGTACTTCTTCCCACCAAACTCCTTCATACCAAGCAAACGATGAACCACTTGATATAAAAACATGCATTTTTGCCGTGGATTTTCCATAATCATACATAGCGGCAATATCGTCTTTGCCGTCACCATTAAAGTCCCCGGCTACCACTCTTCCTGTAATCATTTTTGCATCATATTGTGTCTTTGTGTTCCAGTCATAAATACCGTTAAATTTTGTGCCGTCAGACAACCAAACATGAAACTTGTTAACCTCGTTTGTGTAATCGTAGATTGCACAAATATCATCCTTGCCATCGCCATTAAAATCACCAGCAACTACTCTACCAGATACATTTGATGCGTAATACCACCCATCATGCAGTTCTTCCCACCAAGTTTCTTCAGAAAACTTTGTTCCTGTAGAGATAAAAACGTGCCATTTGCACTTGCCATTTCCATAATCATACAAGGTAGCATAATCGCCCTTGCCATCACCGTTAAAATCACCCGAAACACTCCTGCTGCCAACATCTTTTGTATTCTTTGGTTCGGCATAGTCGTACATATAATAAGCCTGTGGGCGTTCGCTGTTGTCAAATAGTGAATACGCAATCCACCCATATCCGTTAATTCCCCAGTAGCTTCCCCAAGAATTAACAAATTTATATGCTCCTTTACTGTCGTCCCAACCTATCAAGCAAATTGCATGTCTACCAGTATAACTTCCAATATAGTCTTTATATATGTTACTGCCTAAATTCTCAAAATTCGAGTAGACATCTATGCTAACAATGCAGCCTCCAGTTTCATAAATTTTACTTTTAATATTACTGTTTCCCTGAACCCAATTCCAATCTGTTGAACGGTGTGGATACGCCTTTGCTTTTTGTTCAGCAGTAGGATTCATTGTATAATTATATTCATTGTAAGGCATATCTGCCATAGAGCAAACACCTTGGCTGACAAGCAAATCCAGTGCATCGCTTATATATGAGCCCTCATCTTGCCCTACATGTATTTGATTATAAATATATGCAGGACTAAAACGGCAAGAATCAGAGTCTATATCCCACCCATGATCTAAATTATCTTGATAAGTTTTGTAATAGTAACCCACTGCCCACGCTACACAACTACCTTGTTGGCCTTGGCTCTTAGGCGGTGGATATTTTGAGCTGTTATCTAATGAAGAAGGCAATGCGGCCTCAGGTAATGCAGAAGGAGAGCCATTCGATTTATGCTTTGCTTGCAAGGTTTCCCATGAATCGGGTATGCACCCCGTGGCGTAAACGGCATCCTCAGCAAGAACATGTATCACTATACCATGCGCACTTTCAAATATGCCAAAAATTACAGCCAGCACCAACAAAACACAACTAAGCCGTTTTACTCCCCCCCCCGTGAATTCTACTCACCTTAAACATCTTTGTCATTTTGCATTCCTCCTATAAAAATTTGTATTTTGGGTTACTTCACCACAATTATAAACCCATCTTCACAATAAATCAATAGTTTTACACTTTTTACCTAAAAAAACAAACTAACATTTTTGTATTAATTGACTAACCTTTAATTATCAATTATACATTATAAATTATCAATTAGTTAAAACAGCCCCTCAATCTCCCCACCAGCCGAAACATCAATCTTAAGCGCAGCGGGAGCTTTTGGCAAGCCGGGCATGGTCATAATATCCCCTGTTAAAACCACCACAAAGCCCGCCCCGTTTGAAATTCTCACATCCTTAACGGTTATTGCAAAGCCCTTCGGTCTGCCCAGCAGTGCGGGGTTATCTGATAGTGAATACTGTGTCTTAGCCATGCATACAGGCATGTTATCTGTCATTGCACCCAGCTCTCGAATGGCCTTCTCTGCTCCCGAGGTGTACACAACCTCACCCGCACCGTAAATCTGCGTTACAATGGCGTCTACACGCTCTTTCAGTGGTAGGGAGACATCGTATATATGCGCAAAATTCGGCTCTCTATCGGCGATTTTGCACAGCTTTTCGGCAAGCTCTTTTGCTCCCTCTCCACCCTTTGCAAACACCTCAGATAGTGCAAATTCCGCACCTCTTTCGCCGCAGTAATTGGCAATTATTTGTAGCTCAGCATCTGTATCCGCAGCAAAGCGGTTGATTGCCACCACAACAGGTATGCCGAATTTTTGCATGTTGTCTATATGTGCGCCAAGATTGGCTATGCCCTTTTGGAGTGCGGCTGTGTCCTCCTTGCTTAGGTCGGATTTAGCCGCGCCGCCGTTGTATTTAAGAGCCCTAACCGTGGCCACAATCACCACAGCAGAGGGCGTGAGGCCGCCTAGACGGCACTTAATATCAAAGAATTTCTCTGCGCCTAAATCAGAGCCAAAGCCCGCCTCTGTGATACAGTAATCCGCCAGATTAAGAGCCAGCCGAGTTGCTCTAATCGAGTTGCAGCCGTGAGCAATATTCGCAAAGGGACCGCCGTGCATGATTGCGGGAGTGCCCTCCAGCGTTTGCACAAGGTTTGGCTTGATTGCATCCTTGAGCAGAGCCGTCATTGCGCCCTGAGCCTGCAAATCCTTTGCGAAGACGGGTTTGCCCTCAACATTATAGGCAACAAGGATGTTGCCCAGACGCTGCTTTAAATCGGCTAAATCCGCCGCCAGACAGAGTATAGCCATGACCTCGCTGGCCACGGTGATAATAAAGCCGTCCTCTCTGGGGATGCCGTTAATCCTGCCGCCAAGGCCTGCAATAATGCTGCGGAGCTCTCTGTCATTCATATCCATGCAGCGTTTTATCAGTATGCGGCGTTGGTCTATTTTAAGCTCGTTACCCTGCTGCATGTGGTTATCAAGCAGGGCGCAGAGCAGGTTGTTGGCCGCCGTTATGGCGTGCATATCCCCTGTAAAGTGCAGGTTGATGTCCTCCATGGGCAACACCTGAGCATATCCGCCGCCGGCTGCTCCGCCCTTAACTCCAAAAACAGGCCCAAGAGACGGCTCTCGCAGTGCGATTATCGCCTTTTTGCCTATCCTTGCCATGGCCTGACCTAAGCCCACAGTGGTGGTGGTTTTGCCCTCCCCCGCAGGGGTTGGATTGATAGCTGTAACCAAAATGAGCTTGCCCTGCTTGTTCCCCTGAGCCTGAAGCAGGAACTCCTCGCTTATTTTGGCCTTATAATTGCCGTAAAGCTCAAGGGCATTTTCAGGAATCCCCGCAGCTGCGGCAATGTCCTTTATTGGGATAAGCTTAGCGGCTTGTGCTATTTCAATATCAGAAAGCATAAAATTATCTCCTTTTAGAGCGATTTCAGTTAAGTATATCACATTTTTGTTAATCTTTAAAGTATTTACTTGAAATTTCTTTAATTTTTTATTATAATTAAGTGAGTGTCCTTAAAAACCTACAAACAAGTTTAATAAATAGCTATAATTGTATGCCGTTTTTTTAGAAAGGGGGACTGTTGCTTGACTAGAGTTTTACATAAGGCCGGGGATATTTTAACCTCGATTCTCAGGGGCTTGGCCGGCTTCTTTACTCCCCAGCGGCTTAAAATGGTGGGCGGCGGCATTGCTTACGGTGTGGTCTCCTATGTAAAGGATACATACAAAACCATGTGGACTATATGCATTACCACCAGTGTGTTTGGACTGCTGATGGTTTACAGTGCCACACATAGTTTTAACAATCAAGCCCTTGGACGAAGGCAGCTAATAATGCAGTGTCTGGCCTGCTTTTTAGGCTATGTGGGTGCTATTATCCTCTCTACCCTTGATTATGAAAACCTTGGGGAGATTTGGTTTGTTGTAGGCGGCATTTGCCTGTTCCTGCTCCTTTTAACCTTTATAGTAGGCTCAAAAGCAACAGACAACGCAGACGACCAGAGCTGGCTGCGTTTTGGAAGCTTTAGCTTTCAGCCCGCAGAGCTTGCTAAAATAGGACTTATGATAACACTGCCCTTCCACCTTTCCAAGGTAGAGCGGGCGGGCAAGCTTAATTCGCTTCCTCATTTGCTGTTAGTTGCCCTTCATGCATTTGTACCTGTGGGCATTATTGAGCTTCAAGGCGACAGCGGCAACGCTATTATCTTTCTTCTTGCCTTTATTATTCTTATGGTATGCTCAGGGGTTAAGTGGTATTACCTGCTTGCGGGTATGTTTGCACTGGGTGCTATGCTCCCCATCTTCTGGCAGTCTATGCATACGTTCCAAAGGGAGCGCATACGTGCTGTTTACAACCCCCGCCCTGGGGACGAGCTTGATATTTTGTGGCAGCAAACCATGTCCAAGGTAGCCATAGGATCAGGTGGCATACAGGGCAAGGGCTTTATGAAAGGGCCAATGACCCAAGGGCAGGTTAACCCTGAGGCGCATAACGACTTTATATTTGCCGTTATAGGCGAGGAGCTGGGCTTTATAGGCACAACTCTGGCCATTCTTATGCTGTTGGGAATCATGCTGTTAACCCTTAGAATCGCCTTTCTTTCAAGGGATTCCATGGGGAGGCATGTCTGTGTTATGTATTTTGCAATTCTGGCCTCTCAAACCATTTTAAATATAGGGATGTGCGTGGGAGTTCTGCCTGTTATCGGCATTACGCTGCCATTCTTTAGTGCTGGAGGTTCCTCCAGCATGTGCCTTTATTTTGGAATAGGGCTGGTTGTGAGTGTTTATATGCGGCGGAATGATGCAACTCTGCACTTTACTTAGGAGTAACAATGAAACAAATTGAAATATTCACCGATGGTTCATGTTCGCAGAATCCCGGGCCTGGCGGTTGGGGAGCTGTGCTGCGCTATGGCGGCCACGAGAAGGAGCTAAGCGGAGGCTGCGGCGAAACCACCAACAACCGCATGGAGCTAACCGCTGTAATAGAGGCTCTCAAGTGCTTGAAAGAGCCGTGCAGCGTCACTCTTACAACAGATTCTCAATATATAGTAAACGCTGTAAGCAAGGGCTGGGCGAAAGCCTGGCAGGCAAAAAATTGGCGCAAGGGCGACGGTAAGCCTGCCCTTAATCCTGATTTATGGGCTGAGCTGCTCGACCTGCTTACAAAGCACAATGTAAGCTTTAACTGGGTGCGAGGCCACAACGGCCACCCCGAAAACGAACGCTGCGACAGCCTTGCAGTGGAGCAAACTAACAAGTTTAAGTCAATGGATAATGCATAATTAATGTGGACATAAGCCCATAATTATGCATCGCACATTGCGGGTTATGACTTGATAACAGGGAATGCATGATTCCTAATTCACAATTGAGCCCCTCTATATTACAAACTCGTTTGTAGGGGCAGACCTATGTGTCTGCCCTGATTACCGTAAAACGTCTGTCTTTCGGGCAGACACATAGGTCTGCCCCTACGGTTTTTAGAGATACCAAATTTGAATTAAATCCATAATTATGCATTGTGAATTATGCATTATGAATTAATAATAGTCGGTGCCGGGGCGGCGGGCTTAATGGCTGCTGCACAGGCCTCCTCAGGCGGCGTAAGTGTTGCCTTGTTGGAGCATAACGAAAGAGCCGGCAAAAAGCTTAATATCACAGGCAAGGGGCGTTGCAATCTAACCAACAATTGCGATGTTCCAACCCTCATGGCCAATATACCCACTAACGGACGCTTCCTTTACAGCGCATTTTCACGCTTTAACTCTCAGGATACCATGGCTTTTTTTGAGGCTCTGGGCGTTCCCTTAAAAACAGAGCGTGGCAACAGGGTCTTCCCTGTCTCGGACAATGCTGCTGATATTACCAACGCACTTTACAAGCTCTGCATTAAAAACGGCGTTAAGCATATACACACAAATGTCACAGGGCTTCTAATTGAAAACGGCGAAATAATCGGCGTTAATACAACTTCCGGCGAGCTGCACGCAAGCTCCGTGATTCTGGCCACAGGCGGCCTCTCCTATCCCGTTACAGGTTCGGATGGCTCAGGCCACAAAATGGCGCAGGAGGCCGGACACACCATAGTGCCTCCCAAGGCCTCTCTAGTACCCCTTACAGCCTCGGGGAAGGATTGCCGTGACATGATGGGGCTATCGCTAAAAAACTCCGCAATCAAGCTTACAAACAAGAAGACAGGCAAGTGCGTTTACAAGGATTTTGGCGAGCTGCTGTTCACGCATTTTGGGCTCTCCGGCCCTGTTGTGCTAAGTGCAAGCTCACATTTAAGGGATATGGAGAGCGGACTTTACAGCTTTATTATAGATTTAAAGCCCGCCTTAACAGAGGAGCAGCTGGAAGCTCGTCTGCTCCGTGAGTTTGCCGAGAACACCAACAAAGATTTACGCAATCTTCTGCGCAGTCTGCTCCCCGCTAAAATGATAGGCACGTTCATTAAACGCACAGGCATTCAAGGCGAAAAGAAGGCGCATCAGATAAGCAAAGAGGAGCGGCGGGCTATTATAGCCCTGTTGAAAGGCTTTGTGATAGAAATTGAGGGCTTTAGGCCTATAAGTGAGGCTATTATAACCTCAGGCGGCGTTAGCGTTAAGGAGATTAACCCCTCTACCATGGAGAGCAAGCTTGTTAAAGGCCTGTACTTTGCAGGCGAAATAATAGACGCAGACGCCCACACAGGAGGCTTCAACCTGCAAATAGCCTTCTCCACGGCGGCGGCTGCCGCCAGAGGTAAGGTGCAAGAGGTAAGAGGCAAGAATACTTAAAATTCACCATAATTTTCAACTTTCAACTTTCAATTTTCAATTAAAAAATGGGAGGCTTTTAATATGATTTCTGTTGCAATCGACGGCCCTTCAGGGGCAGGCAAAAGCACCGTGGCACGGCGAGCCGCCGAGGCTTTAGGTTATATCTATGTGGACACAGGTGCGCTCTATCGCTCAATAGGCCTGTTTGCCCTGCTTGCAGGTGCAGACTGCAAAAACGAGGATCACCTGCGCAAGATTTTGCCCATAATCAAGCTGGAGCTTAAATTTGTTGAGGGTGAACAGCGTGTGCTGCTCAACGGCAAGGATGTATCAGAGGATATACGCACTCCCGAGGCCTCCATGGCTGCATCAGACGTCTCTGCCCTGCCCCTTGTGCGGGAATATCTGCTGGATTTGCAGCGTAATATGGCATTGAGCAATAATGTAATTATGGACGGCCGTGATATAGGCACGGTTATTCTGCCTGAGGCCACTGTTAAAATCTTCCTTACAGCCTCTGCTGAGGCTAGGGCTATGCGCAGATACAGCGAGCTATTGGCCAAGAACCCCTCTGTGACCTATGAGGAGGTTTTAAATGACATAAACAGGCGTGACGAGCAGGATTCCGGCAGGAGCATAGCTCCACTCAAACCCGCCAAGGATGCGGTTATTTTGGATTCTACCATGCGAAATTTAGACGAGACCGTCTCTTTGGTTATCCGCACTGTATGCGAAAAGCTTTCAACACTTAAGGAGTAATTTAATGAGAGAAAAACGCACGTTTATTTATAATTTGGCCAAGGTTGTAATTCCTATTCTGCTAAAGCCCCTATTTGGAGTTAGGATAATAGGCGGAAAAATGAGCCTACCGGAATCGGGGCGGTTTGTGGTTTGCTGCAACCATGTCTCTAACCTTGACCCACTCTGGCTCATGCTGGGACAAAAGCGGCAGATGCACTTTATGGCCAAGGAGGAGCTTTTTAAAAAGGCCTTCCCCCGCTTTATTGTGGGCGGCTTTGGTGCTTTTGCGGTTAAAAGAGGAGCAGCTGATTCCGACGCTATCAATCAGGCCTTTGACTACCTTAAGCAAGAGCGGGTTTTGGGCATATTCCCTGAGGGCACACGCTCAAAAAACGGCGAGCTGCTGCCATTTAAGGCAGGGGCAGCCATGGTGGCCTTTAAAGAGAATGCCCCCATTTTACCCGCCGCCATTTACACCAAGGGCGGCAAGGTAAAGCCCTTTGGAAAGGTTTATGTTAAGTTTGGCAAGCCTATCACCTTAGAGGAACTGGGCATGATAGAGGGCAAGGGCAAGGAGCTGCGTGAGGCCACCCGCAGGCTTACAGAAAAGGTTAGCGAGCTTAAGCAGCAATGCGCAGAGTTTGCAGAGGGGAAGTGACACCTATTGCAAGCTGCTGAGCTTAAATTGGCAAAATCCGCCGGCTTTTGCTTTGGCGTTAACCGTGCGGTTGAAATAGTCCTTGATTTATTAAAAAAGGGCGAGGCTGTTTACACTCTGGGCCCTATCATACACAACCCTCAAATGGTTGAGGATTTGCGCCGCAGGGGCGCAGAGATTGCCGAAGACCCTGAGGACGTACCCAAAGGGGCGGTTTTAGTTATTCGCTCCCACGGTGTGCCGGAATCTGTTATAGAGCGTTTGGAGGCTCTGGGCGTGCGTTATATTGATGCAACCTGCCCCTTTGTTTCCAAAATCCACAGAATAGTCAAAATTGCCAGCACAAACGGAGAAACTGTGCTAATCGCAGGCGATAAAACCCATCCCGAGGTGCTTGGGATACGAGGACACTGCAAAGGAAGCTCACTTGTCTTTAAGGATGAAGATGACTTGCAAGAGATTTTTGACAGTAATCCACAGTTTTTTAATGAGAAGTTAACAATTGTTGCGCAGACTACATATAGCACAAAAATTTGGCAAAATTGTTATGAAAAAATTATTGAAAAGGGCTTTTCAAATGCGACATTTTTTGATACAATATGTAATGCAACTGCTGAGAGACAGCGTGAGGCGGTTAATCTTTCACAAAGCTCTGATTTGATGATTATTATAGGCGGGCGAAGCAGCTCCAACACTGCTAAGCTTAGGGATGTTTGTGCTCCCTATTGCAAAACCTGCCTGATAGAAACAGCATTAGAGCTGCCCCAAGACATTCTAAACGGGGTTAAAAAAGTGGGAATAACCGCAGGAGCGTCGACTCCCGCCGGTATAATTAAGGAGGTACTCACTACTATGAGTGAAAACATCAACAAAGAACTAGACGAAAATTTTGAGGAGCTTTTGGAGGAATCCTTCAAAAACGCCAATACTAACGGAAAGGTAGTGCTCGGTACCGTTGAACGCATTGCTTCGGGTGAAGCTTATGTAGATGTAGGCCGCAAACAGTTTGGTATTATCCGACTGAGCGATTTAACCGACGACCCTAACCTTTCTGTTGAGGATGTGGTTAAGGTTGGCGATAAGATTGATTTGGTTATCCTCAAAACAAACGACCAAGACGGAATTATGTATCTTTCAAAAAAGCTTGCCGATATACCCAAGGCATGGGCTTCGGTGCGCTCCGCCCTTGAGACGGACGACGTTTTGGAAGGCATAGTAACCAAGGTTGTTAAGGGCGGATTAACTATCTCCTTTAACAATTTAAGAGTGTTCGTCCCCCGCTCCATGGCATCTATTGAAAGAGATGCAGACCTAGAGGCACTTGTTAAAAAGACAGTTAAGTTTAAAATCAAAGAGATTAACGACGAAAAGAGGAGCATCATAGGTTCTATCCGTGAGGTTCTATCTATCGAACGCAAGGAAAAGGAAGAGAAGTTCTGGTCACAGGCGGAGGTTGGCCAAGCCTATGCCGGAATAGTTAAGTCTCTTACCAGCTACGGCGCATTTGTTGATATTGGCGGTGTAGACGGCATGATTCACATCTCTGAGCTCTCTTGGGAACGCATTAAAACCCCTTCCGAGATAGTCAAGGTGGGCGATGTTGTCAACGTTTATATCAAGAACCTAGACCTTGAGAAAAAGAAAATTTCTCTGGGCTACAAAGACCCCGACGCTAACCCCTGGGGCAAGCTGGAGAAGGAGTTCCCCATTGGCTCTGTGGTTGAAGGCAAGGTTGTTAATCTTGCACCCTTTGGTGCTTTTGTTAACATTCTGCCCAGCATAGACGGCCTTGTGCACATAAGCCAAATTGCCGACAAGCACATCGAAAAGCCTCAGGATATACTTAAGGTTGGCCAGATTGTGCGTGCTATACTCACCGATGTTAACCTTGAAAAAAGGCGTGTAAGCCTTTCTATCCGTGAGCTGCTCAAGCAGGAATCTGACGAATCCGACGCAGAGGCTCTTGCCGAAGTGCCTGAGCTGGTTGAAGCAGAAGAGCTTGCTATTGAGGCATCTGCTCCTATTGTAGCTGAGGAAGCTGTTGTTGAGGCAGAAGCTCCCGCCGAGGAAGTAGCTGTTGAGGCCGCTCCCGCTGCTGAGGAAGCCGCTGAGTAATTCAGTTCAAAGCAAAATATTAACGCCGCAAGCCATTAACAAGCTTGCGGCGTTTTTTTGTTTTGTTTACTCTACACAGAAGAAGGCTCGGCCTTTTCCTCAAAATCCTGTATTCTGTAGCAAAGGGTCATTAATGAATCGCTCATGTGCACATTTTCTGCAATTACGCCCTCATGTCTAAGTGAAATATCATAGTGGCTGAAATTCCAGAAGCAGCGCACGTTTGCCTTTTCTATCAGAGTATCGGCAAGGAACTCCACGCTGTCCTTGGGCAGGCAGAGTATAGCCACCTTGATTTGCTTTTCAATGCAAAACTGCTCCAGATTTTCCATAGACTGGATTTTAACGCCTCTAATATACTGGTTTTTTAAGGCGGGATTGCTGTCAAAAATGCCCATTAGTCTAAAGCCCCGTGATTCAAAGCTCATATGGCTTGCCACGGCACGGCCAAGGTTTCCCGCCCCTATTAAAATAGCGGGATAG
>JAISYX010000129.1 GCA_031269595.1 Oscillospiraceae bacterium | reverse complement strand
CAGAAACTTAACAATTTTAAACATGGACAAGTCGAAACCAGCAGGGAACGGAAAGCATAAAAGCGGGGTACTCCCCCACTTTTTGTTGTATTTGTAAAACACTAAAATTTTGAATATTTTGCGCAATTAGAGAGAGGAACATTATGAATTCTGAAGTATTTTCGGCTTCACCGGAGCTGCTCAAGCGTTTCCTTGGTTACATGGAAACCGTAAAAGGACGCTCAAATAAAACTATTGAGGAGTACTTTTTAGATTTACGCACTTTTTTCAGGTTTTTAAAGCTAAATCGTAAGCTGATTGATTCTAAAACCGAATTTGAAAAAATTGAAATTAAGGACATAGATGTTGAATTTTTACGTGCAGTTACTATAAGCGAGGTTTATGAATTCATGAATTATATTTCTGAAAATCGGGATAATCATGCTGCCGCACGTGCGCGCAAAACCTCTGCGATTCGTTCCTTTTTCAAATTTTTAACCTTTAAAATAATGGTTTTAAAAGAAAATCCCGTGAGCGAATTAGAAACTCCCAAGCAGGCCAAAACTCTGCCTAAGCATTTAACTCTTGAGCAAAGCTATGAGCTTTTAAACAACATTCAAGGCCCCTTCAAAGAGCGGGATTTTTGTATGCTCACACTCTTTTTAAATTGCGGAATGCGCCTTTCGGAGCTTATTGGCATCAATCTCTCTGATATTATTGATAACCAAATAAGAATCACAGGCAAGGGCAACAAGACACGCATGGTATACCTGAATGATGCCTGTAACAATGCTATTGAAGAGTATAAAAAGAATCGGATTGAGCCCTGCGATGCTGATAAAGCCGCCCTTTTTATCTCAAAAAATCGCAGGCGCATAAGCTCCAGAATGGTTGAGCTTATAGTAAAAAAACACTTGGGGGCTATAGGACTTGGCTACGGGGACGGCTACTCTGTGCACAAGCTAAGGCACACGGCCGCCACCCTTATGTACCAGCACGGGCATGTGGATATTCGTGTGCTAAAGGATATTCTTGGCCACGAGAACCTTGGCACAACAGAGATTTACACACACCTTTCCAGCGAGCAAATGCAAAAGGCTGCAGAGGCTAATCCTCTTGCAAATGTTAAAATGAAAAAGAAGGATTAGTCACTCGCTCTTAAAAACTGAAAGCTTTTCCAGCCAGTTTTTCTTTTCCTTTAATGAAATATATCCTATGGTGGACATTACAGCCGCACCTATTGTATCAACAATTAAATCCAGCATGGTGTCGCTCAAAGCCGCACGGCCAACTAGGGCATCGCCTTGTTCTATTGCGAACTTTTGCATGTTAAGGCCGAATATGCCGTCAAAGGTATATTCGTAAATCTCCCAAATTACACCCATAAACACAGCAAAGGTAAGGGCAAAAAACGCCACGAATAACGGGCTTAAATCAACCGAAATCTTGTGGGTATCATTTAAAAGACGCACCACAGAAAAGCCCAGAGCACCCAGCATTGCGCCGCTGAAGGTGTGCAGGATAGTATCCCAATACGGCACAGTGTAATAAAAGCTGCGCACCTCGCCCAGATATATTGCTGCATATAAGAATATAATAAAAAACAGATACATCATGTTGGGGATAATAAGCTTAAATCTGCGTTCCAGCATTGAGGGCATAAAAATGCAAAAAATCCCCAGCAGACATTGCAGCAGAATTAGCACATAGTCACTCTTCATTTTATTGTAGCTCTTGCTTGGCACAGCACCAGGCTCGGCAATTACAATTTGAAGTATTGCATAGCCCATTGAGAGTATCAAGGTAACAAGCACAAATATGCTTATCACCTTTTTCCACTTAATTCTTTTTGCAAACTTACGCATAATTAAGCACCAACTTTTGATATTTAAGCTTTGTGTATAATAACAGCCTATGATGAGAAATATAACATTATTACTGTTATATACTAAAAGGAGATTAAAACAATGCCGCCTAAAAAGATAAGTAATCCTATCCTAAAACAAGAGCTTGATGATGAGGAAATGAACGTTTCCTCCTGCTGCGATTGCACCGGTATGATTCCCGCTGCACCCCAAAATGATGAGGAAGCCGAGAATTACGGCGATTTCAATACAAATCTTAAGGGTAAGAGGTCATAAGCAAGGCGCACAAGCTGCGCCGCTACATAATCAGTTTAGCCGCCATTCTTGCTTGTGCAAAGGTCTGAGCCTTGAAGCGTTCCCTATCGCTGTCTGTTCCCCTCCAAATAGCCTCTGCTGTTAGGGTGGTGTTCATTATCGTGAACATCATTTTAAGCTGGCTACGTATAAGCTCCGCCTCCCCTTCCTCATTTGAGCCGCATGTTAAAAGCATGGCGGCCTTTTTTGGCTTTTGTATAACAGGCTTAATGCCTCTTGAAAATCTGGCATTGTAATATTGCTGAGTTCTGTCAAACACTGCCTTTAAGGGTGCGGGAAATGAAAGATTATAAATAGGACTTGCAATAATAAGTGCATCAGCTGCCCTGAGCAGCCTGTCTATCTCATCAAAATCATTAAATTTGCAGCCTGATTTGGATTTGCAATAGCCGCAGTCTGTGCAGGGCTTTATGCCTGCCTCAAAGGCGTTGATAACATCAACATGCACAGAGCTAGGCAGCGCAGAGAGGCACTGCTCAAGTAGCTGTGCGGTATAGCCGTTTTTGTGGGGAGAACCCAATAAAACTAAAACCGTCATAGGCACCATGTGCCAGAGAACCCGCACACAAAACATTATGAAAAATATGTTGTGGGGCTTCCTGCGTCCCTTCTTACTTTTTGTTTCAAATTCTATGCTCGCAATATTCACAGGCGATGGCCTCGCCTATTTGCAGTGAACGGTTGGGCAGATAATGCTCTTTTCTGGTTATGCATCTGGGATTTAGGCATTTTGTGCTATCTACAGTGATTTTTACCTTGCCCTCTTTTTCTGTTGTTCCAATGTCCGAATCCTTAACAAGCATTGTAACTAGCAAGGCCATTCGTGCAAACATGCCGTATTCTGCCTGTAAAAAGTAACAGGCACGTGGGTCGTCGTCTACCTCTACCTCGATTTCGTCCACTCTTGGCAGTGGGTGAAGTATGCACAAATCAGGCTTTGCAGCTTCCAGCTTTTTAGCGTCCAGTATGTATATACCACGCTGAGCCTCATACTCGGCGTCAGAGCTAATGCGCTCACGCTGTATGCGTGTCATATAAAGGACATCCAACTCCTCAATGGCCTTGTGCAGGCTTGTAAGCTCCTTGTAGGGGCAGCCCGCCTCGTCCAAAAGCTCCTTTATATAATCCGGCAAGCCCAGCTTAGGGGTCGAGATTAAAACAAAGCTGTTGCCCTTAAACTTGCACATGGTTTTAATAAGTGAGTGCACCGTCCTGCCGTTAAGCAAGTCCCCGCACAGGCCTATTGTAAGGTTTTCGGTGCGCCCCTTTATGTTGTGGAGGGTTACTATATCCGTGAGGGTTTGGGTTGGGTGGAGGTGTCCCCCGTCCCCTGCGTTAATTACAGGCACTTTAGAGTATAGCGAGGAGGCCAGAGCCGCACCCTCATTGGGGTTGCGGATAACCACAACATCGGAATAGCCGCTTACTACCCTAATGGTATCCTTGAGGCTCTCGCCCTTTGCAACAGAGCTGCCGCTGGGGTTATCAAAGCCTATAATACTTCCCCCAAGGCGCAGCATAGCCGATTGAAATGACATTTGCGTGCGTGTAGAGGGCTCATAAAATAGAGTGGCCATAATTTTGCCCTTGCAGGCTTCGGCGTAATGGCTGGGATTTTGGCTTATACGCCCCGCCATATCAACTATTTCATACAATTGCTCAGGGCTTAGGCTGTTTAAATCTATTAAGTGTTGCATATTTGTACCTCCCTTTTTGAATTTAAAGCTACTGCCAGCGGTGGTCTCGTATAAACAGCTCCCATTTGCTGTTGCCTCGGGCGGCAAGAAAATAATTGGTTCTTATATTCTCGGCGTTTTTGTCGCAGTCTGCCTCAGGGTCAAAGTGATATTCCAAGCCATTTAGAACCAGCGTTGCCCAAGTGTGCTCTATCAGCGTTTGAGTGCCGTCGCTGTTTTGTATTATGAACTCCCCTTCAACTAGGCTGCTGGGGTAGCCTGCGGCATCACACAGCACCTTAAAGGCGGCCGAATAATTCTTGCTGTCTCCGCCGCTGTGCAGGAAGAAATCCCTTGCCTGATTAACAAAATCCGGCTCTTGATGCTTGTTTTGCTCATACCTGCCATAATGACAGACAAAGCTGTAAATAGTAAATACCTTGTCCTTATCCGACATCTGGTCGTTTATAATGTAGTTGAGTGTCTTTGAAATTTCAGCGTCAAACTGCTCGTCTCCTGTAGTGGATTTAAGCCCCTGTACATTGCCCATAGGCTCCATTGAGGGCACATCAGGTGCAGAGCCAAACTTGGGCTTAGAGGTCCACGCAGGGTCAAAATAGGGCGCAGAGCTGGTAGATTCCTTTGAGATTAGAGAATCCAGAGCATCTGCCCTATCCTTGGCTTGCAGCACAGCTTGGTTTATTCTGCCTGCGTCCACATAGTTGGCAGGCTCTTCAAACACAAAGCCCTCGTATGCACTGTCAGGCAGGAATATCTCTTTTTGAGTTTCAACAACCTCTTTATCCATAAATTTTGGTGCTATCTTTAAAACCAAAACTGTAATGGCAATTGATGCCCCTATACAAGCCAGAACTATAGCTAATATAATAATCTTATCCCAAAGCGGCATGGCCTTGATTCTGCCCAAAATAGGGGCAAATACACCGCCTGAAGCCCGTGAAAGAACACTTGGTACCGGCACAGTTGCAAATTCGTTGATGTCACGCATTTTTAACACTTGATGCCAAACCTCGTGCTTTTGGTTTTCAGTAAGCTTAGGGAACTCGTCTGTGGGCTCGCATTCATGGGCAAGGGTGAGGTTGCGCCCTCTTAGCGACTTCCTGTACCCCTCGTTGCTATACTTTCTAATCCACCAAATGCGTGAGGGAGCTTTGCGCAGAGTTTTAAGCTCATCATACATAAGCGTGTAGGTATCAATGAGCACAGAGACTGCATCTTTATGGTTTAAAACTCTTGTAAACACATTGAGATAAACCGTATCCACAGTGTCAAAATAAAAGCTGCGGAAGGTCTCTGTTTCGGCTATTATTTTCTTCTTTTTTTTGTAAAATTGTTCTTTATTATAAGACATAAAAAGATACCACCTGGGAAAGCTTAAAGACATCCACACCGCTGGTAAAGGCAAATTTAACGTGCCCTATGCCGTTAACCACCATTTCAAGTGAGCAGTCACGCTCTACAGAGCCGGCTGTTTCAATTGCATAGGCTGTTATGTGCTTATAGGGTATCATGGTATAGTGATATTTAACCCCCGCCAAGCCCTGCTGCTCATAAAAGATTATGCGAAAGTTAGTAAATATAACCTTGTCCCGTGCACTGTCAAAGGCGGCAACCAGCTCTTCGTCGTTTATAAGCAAATCCTGCACGGCGTTTTTTATACGCTCGGTTTCAATGCCCTTTAGCTTAATTTGGGTTTCGTTAAACTCTCTCATTATACACCCTTTGACAGAGAACCCTTGCGGTGGTTCCTGCACCCTTTCTGATGTTTTTGATTGTAGGGGCAGACCTATGTGTCTGCCCAAAAGCGAGAATTTTACGGCAGTCTAGGCAGACACACAGGTCTGCCCCTACTACCTCTTGTCATCTAAACCTTTGTATTTGTGCAGTGCCTTGTTAAAGTCAAAGTTCATAGGGGCACGGCATGCCGTGCCCCTAACCGTTTAGAGTTATATTGTAGCATATTACAAGATAAAAGTCAAATTTTGCGTGATTTAAGACGGGCTTTTGCGGGCTAAAAACGGCTAAGGCATGGGCTTTGCGGAGGGGGTGATATGTTAATAAGAAATTTACATATATGTCATTTTAAGTTGAAAATTGAAAGTTGAAAGTTGAAAATTGTGATGGATTTGCTACGCAAATTTTATTAAATAGATTTTATAACAAGAAGCTGCGACTAGGCAACTTCTAGCCTCTGGCTTCTAGTCGTGGAGGCAGGGCTGCGATGAAAGTTTAAGCTACTTTAATCAAAATTTGCGCAGCAAATCCATCGCAACTCTTCACTTTTCACTTGCACCGCTTTGGCGCAAGCCAAATAAAGTGCGCATTCCAGCCGCTTTTTTTCCAGCTCGCAATAAATGCTGTGAGGCTTTAAAATGTCGCCCTCGTATTGATAGTTATTGGCATTGCAGCCTCCGCTGCAATAAAATTTTGCCCAGCAATCGGCGCATTTGCTCTTATAATAGATGTTAGCGTGTGCAAAACGCCCTTTAATTTCTGTGTTAAATGAGCCATCCAGCACACTGCCCATCTTCCAATCCCTCTCACCCACAAACTGATGACAGGGGTAAATATCGCCCTCAGGGGTAATGGCTATGTACTCGTTGCCGCTGCTGCATCCCCTTAGCCTGCGGATTGCGCAGGGTCCGCCGTCTAAATCCAGCATAAAGTGGAAAAAATGCAAATCACTGTTTTGCAATAGCAGCTCTGCAAGACGCTCATATTCCTCAAATACAAGGGGCAAATCTGCCTCTGTTATAGAGTAATCCAGCTTAGGGTCAGAGACTACAGGCTCTTCTGATAGCTGATTAAAGCCCTGATGATAAAGGTGCAGAATATCCTTGTTAAAATCAAGGTTGTGCTTTGTAAAGGTTGCACGCACATAATAATCCTTATCGCCCCGCTGCTCCACCAGCTTTTTGTACTTGGGAAGGATAGCATCATAGCAGCCTGAGCCGTCTACACGGGTGCGCAGCTTGTCGTTAATCTCCTTGCGGCCGTCAATTGAAAGAACGACGTTGGACATCTCCTTGTTGATGAAGTCTATTTTATCATCACTTAAAAGTAGGCCGTTTGTGGTTATGGTAAAGCGGAAGCGTTTGCCGTGCTCTGCCTCCAGTGAACGGGCGTACTCAACAACACCCTTGACCGCCTCAAAATTCATGAGAGGCTCGCCGCCAAAGAAATCCAGCTCTAAATTGCGGCGGCCTACTGATTTTTCTATAAGAAAATCTATAGCCTTCTTGCCAACCTCAAGAGGCATTAGCACACGCTCGCCGCCAAAATCACCCTTTGCGGCAAAGCAGTATTCACAGCGCAGATTGCAATCGTGGGCAATGTTAAGGCAC
>JAISYX010000125.1 GCA_031269595.1 Oscillospiraceae bacterium | reverse complement strand
AGTTCCCTAATGTTTCTTGGTATGGTATAATATTTCAATTGTTTTCTTAACGCCAATATTCGTTGTAGTTCCCTAATGTTTCTTGGTATGGTATAATTTAAGACATGGAGCAAGCTGCTAGCTTAATGTTGTAGTTCCCTAATGTTTCTTGGTATGGTATAATCGGAGGATGACGATGACAAATACATTCTGCGTTGTAGTTCCCTAATGTTTCTTGGTATGGTATAATAGGAAAAAGGATCGATAGCTGAACCACAATGTTGTAGTTCCCTAATGTTTCTTGGTATGGTATAATAAATTCATCCGTTGCTTGGTTAGAATATTCGTTGTAGTTCCCTAATGTTTCTTGGTATGGTATAATAGGAGCTGATTTAAAATGCCACCAACACAAGTTGTAGTTCCCTAATGTTTCTTGGTATGGTATAATGCCATTGTAGCCGGTAGACGAATGGCCTAGGTTGTAGTTCCCTAATGTTTCTTGGTATGGTATAATTATCTAAGAGGAATAGACACTAAACTAGTCGTTGTAGTTCCCTAATGTTTCTTGGTATGGTATAATTGACATATTTTAACTCCTTTCTATTAACTGGTTGTAGTTCCCTAATGTTTCTTGGTATGGTATAATATATTCATCAGTAAGCTCAAACTTTACGGGGTTGTAGTTCCCTAATGTTTCTTGGTATGGTATAATCGCTGTCAAGCTTTAGTGCAAGCATTTCAGGTTGTAGTTCCCTAATGTTTCTTGGTATGGTATAATTAACCTAGCGGTGGGCAGCTACGTTCGATAGTTGTAGTTCCCTAATGTTTCTTGGTATGGTATAATCATAAATCCCTTTAAGGTTTGGCAGAAAACGTTGTAGTTCCCTAATGTTTCTTGGTATGGTATAATGGAAGAACGCCATAGAATCAACGCTTGACGAGTTGTAGTTCCCTAATGTTTCTTGGTATGGTATAATTACCCTTATTCTGTTGTACTTAGGTCTGTCGTTGTAGTTCCCTAATGTTTCTTGGTATGGTATAATTCTTCAGGAGGTAAAGGACAGAAACAACAAGTTGTAGTTCCCTAATGTTTCTTGGTATGGTATAATAGCTGAAATTGCTACAAAAGAAGCTTTGTCGTTGTAGTTCCCTAATGTTTCTTGGTATGGTATAATACGCATCCCATGTGATGTATTCGGGTTTAGGTTGTAGTTCCCTAATGTTTCTTGGTATGGTATAATATCGACATTGAAACGCCTGCGTATATATTTGTTGTAGTTCCCTAATGTTTCTTGGTATGGTATAATTACAAGATTCAACGGGAAGAGAACGCCACTGTTGTAGTTCCCTAATGTTTCTTGGTATGGTATAATGTGGGAATACGCCGCCCGCTTTATTGACACGTTGTAGTTCCCTAATGTTTCTTGGTATGGTATAATACGGTATTGCAACGCTGCCTTGTCTGTCAAGTTGTAGTTCCCTAATGTTTCTTGGTATGGTATAATCCGCTTAGAAGAAAAATACGAGAATTTAATGTTGTAGTTCCCTAATGTTTCTTGGTATGGTATAATTTGCGGTTGTGTCTGCACCATTTACGGTTAGTTGTAGTTCCCTAATGTTTCTTGGTATGGTATAATCGAGGGGAATAGCTACAAGTATACGCTTGGTGTTGTAGTTCCCTAATGTTTCTTGGTATGGTATAATAGACTCGCAAAAATCCGTTGATACACCTTGTGTATGCGTTTTTTTGCGAGTCTATTATTTTTAAAAATCACAGGAAATTAAGCCTGATTTTCTATTTTTGGCGCACAAATACAAGCCTTGTGAAAATACACATTAAAGTATTCTTAAAAAAGCATTAATTGCTCATACTCCAGTGCCGAATCTGCCTGCACCAAATTGCCCACCAAAATCTCTATGCCTGAATATTGCTTCTCTGTAATTACCAAAAGACGCACCGAGCCGTTATCCGGCAAGGAGGTATACAACCGCTTTTTGTGCTTTTCAACTGCATCAGTCCCATTGCAGGTTCTGGCGTAAAGAGAATATTGTATCATGTGATAGCCGTCCTTTAGCAGGAAGTTGCGGAACTGGGTTGCTGTTTTGCGCTGGAGCTTCGTCTTGACCGGAAGGTCAAAAAATACAAGTAATCTCATAAGCTTATTCATACGCATGTTGTTGCAGCGTGACTAACTCCGGTAAGAGCAGTTGTTTGCTTTTTTCGGAGCAGACAGAAGAAAGGCTCTGTACTGTCCGCTCAATTCCGTAAGATACACTGTAAAGCTTGCTATCCAATAAGATGTTACAGTTAATTAGATTTAAAAGCTCACGCTTAAGCCATGGAGTCAGCTCCTCCTCTTCATCGTCTGCCTCAGCTATGTTTGATGCTGCGAACAAATCGACTACAGGGCGAAAGGGCTCTATAATGTCATCTGCAAGATTAAAGGCATTCAGTCCGCTGCTGTGATGAAGCCCAAATACAGGCAAGAATCCATACATGGCCAAATGACGTGCAATACAGCCTCTTAAGATAGAATAGCCGTAATTCAGACAGGCGTTTATAAGATTTTCATCACTGCGTCTGAATTTTGAGCCGAAGAGCCGTGGGAAATAATAGGCAGCCGCAACAGCCTCCACATTGCCCTCGTCGCCGGTACGCACAGATTTTGCAAGGGATTCCAAATGGCTTGCACTGTCATAATCTCCCCTTAGAGCAAGGCAGCGTGCCTGATTCATTATTTTTGCCGTAACAATTTGCTGCCAGAGCCTCTTTTTAGTTGGCAAGCTGAGCTTTTGCTGCTTGTTGCTCACCTCCAATTGCCGTGAGTGCTGCATGAAGGAGGTGAGCACTGCACAGGGTATATGCTTTTCATCACACAGGAACAGTGCTGTGCCGGACTTAGCCATTTCAGAGAGCAGAGCCGTTGAAATAGATGAGCGTCTGCTCTCAATAAGTACTGTGTCAACATCCTCAAGTGGCACGGAGGCCTCATTTCCTCCTGATACGCAAAGCTGATTATTCCTAAGGGAAAGTGTAACATCCCCCATAATCATAATGTTGCGGAATCCCATATTCACCTCTTCCTTCTGTGCTTAAATTTGAATTGCATCCTTTTCTCATGCTTAACCTTATAGTGCTTGCCAAGTAACTCCACCTGATGTTTTTCAAGAGCTACAAGAGTTTTTACGCCAAGGCTTTGAACGCAATAGCTATTGTCGTGATTAATCACGGCTATATTTCCGTTTGCAATATTCAAGCCTTTATAGTAAACAAACACACCATCTTGGGTTGTTTTATCCGGTAAAGTGCTGTTCTTTTGAGTTTTGCTTAAGGATGTTTTCTTTTTACCCTTTATGTAAATTAAATCATTGGGGTATAATGAGAAAATGAAATCCTCGTCCTTCATCTCTTTCCACTCATCGTGAGGCTTGCCGCCAACCACTGCCTTTTGCGGCAGCTTCTTTTTTATGGTATCTGCTACATATATAGGCACTAAATAATAGCCCTCACCCTTTACATAGAACACATCTGTCCTAACCATGCCGCCGTTATCTGCAATGCCTTTTCCGTCATGCACGTCTACAGTTAAGGTGCTCTTTTCGCATATCTTCACCTTTTTAACCAATGGCCCCTGTGAGCCGTCGCTTTTTGGCTTGTAGAACGCCTCCTTAAAGGCCTCGGCCGCATTGCCCTTAAACAGATTTAAACGCCGTTTAAGAGCCTCATAAAGCAGGCGGTCACTTCTGGCGTCATAGTAGCCGTCAATTTCGCCGTTTTTATCTAGCTTAAGCGCAGTTAAGCTAACTTTTTTAATAGAGAGATTCTCCTCCCTCAGGGCACTGCTTTTAATAGTCTCCTTGTGAGCCGCTCCGGTAACCTTTCTGCGTGGCATTCTTGAAACAAATACAGGTCGGATTTTCTCAAGCTCCTCCTCGGTGTAATTTAGAGTATGGAGCTCCCGCAGCTGTTTCTGCGGGTCGTTAGAGCACCATGCGTCAATTTCCTTGCGGAAGTTGTACCAAGGCTGAGGGAAATTCTTCCATACCTCGCCTGTTTTTTTGTTCACCAGATAACTGCCATTCTCATCTTGAACGTATTCATTTTCCTTCGTTTCCGAATACTGTTTTATGTTGCTAATCATAGAATCTGTTGTACAGGCAATTACCACAGCATCAACAGCATGATGCAAATCGCCGTTTTCACGCACCTTTTTTAAGCCCCAGCGTTTGCGCATATCGGCGGTAACAGCACCGTTTACAGGGCGTATTTGAGTTTTACGCCCACGGGGAGAGGGGGCAAGCTCCAAGTGGTCCTTAAGATAGTTATAGAAAAAGACGGCTATAGTTTTGGTGTCCTGCAGGTTACGCTCTTTAAACTTGGCCTCGTCCTCTTCTGTTATCTCCTCCTTGAGCAGCTTGCGCTTCTTGCTTAAGGGGAAGCTTGTACTGTTTACCCACACCAGATAGTTTTCTCTGCGCCTGCCCTCCAGATACTCCAGAGGGAGACGTGCACCCTTCTGCCTGTTTTCCTCGGCCAAAACAAGAACCTTGTTGTTGTAGCTGTCATCAAAACAAATACTGTATGGGATAATATGGTCAATATCAACATATCCGGCATCAAATAGCCTTGCTCTGTCCAGCTGCCTTTGAGAATAAGGGCAAACACCGCCTTGCTGCTCATACAGCTTGTACTTAACCAAATCCTGCCCACGTGGGCTGTAGATGTGATAGGTATCCCGTATATCGTCCATAATGCGGGAGTTGCGGGCTTGATTTTCCTCATTTGATTTAAGCAGCTTGCGGCGTTCATCAAAGATTTTGGCAAGCTCACGGGCAAGCTCAATGTGAACAAACACAGGAGCCTCGCCCATCTCCTTAATCAAGGCGTTGAGTACCTTTGCAGACTGAGAAAGAGCCCGTTTGCCCACAGGGCTGGTAATGGTATTGTCGGCCTCGTCGGCCAAATCCCTTAGTGAGATATACCTATCCAAGCCGCCTTTGCCGTGAGCCTTAAAATCTATGCCCGCAGCGGTACAGGCCGCATCATATTTTAAGCCCTGCTCCATGTGGGGTATAATCATGTCCAAGGCCTTAACTGAGAGATGCCCAAACTTTGCAAAGGAGGGCAGACGCTCTATTAAAGCCTCAATTTGTGCCTGCTGCAGCTCCAGCTTGCCAAGCTCGCCTCTTAGTCTCTCGTCAGTTTTATACAAAGTGAATATTTCTGCGATTTTATTACGCAGAGGAATTGAAATACTGTTAAAGCTACCCTTTGAGAGGCCTTCAAAGGTTTTGCGCATCTCGTTATATGCCTTTAAAGAGGGCAGCTTGGCCTTTTTATCGTCTCCGTCTGTGCGTGAAAAGTTAAATTTATACTCATCACCCAGCTTAAGCTCCTTACGCACATCCACAAGAGTTAAGTCACCCTTGCGGTGAGCCAAGTCAATAAGAGCCTTGCGCTGGTCAGGGGTAATTTCCACCGCTGCCCCTGTTGGAGGCTGTATTTTAAGGTTGTTAATCTTACCCAAAAATGCGAAATACTCAAAGGAATATGAGGCCTTAGGCGCACGCTGCTCCTCAGGGAAGAAGGTGCAATAGCCCCTCATGCGCTGTATTTGGTCGCCTGCATAGGGACTGCCAGCCCCGGGGCCCTCGTCAAAGGAACGCTGGCTGAGCAATATGCCCAAATATCGCTGCTCAAGCCTCTCACCTGCAAACTGTGAGCCAAAGCTGCGCTGCGCCTTAAAGATTGCCTTAACCTCATCCTCTATCATGGCTCTTGTTACGGTGTTCTTGTAATTTTGAGCCTTGTTGCGCTTCTCGGCGGCAAAGTCGGCATCCTTGTACAGCAGCTCGCCCACTGTGCGGTAGCCCTTTGCCTCCATTCTTGCCTTGTTTTGCTCAACGGCGGTTAAGAGTGCGCCGTCCTCCTTGCTCTTTTCGCCCTTACGGTTAGATTTAAACCCTCTGCGCTGAGAGAGATGCATAATTATTCGGGCAAGCTCAAAGCGGCTTATAAGCCTGTCCAGCGCACTTGTGCGCAGCTCGTATATATCGGCAAGATTTTTGCCCTCATATAGCTGTTCAAGCTCCTCCTTTGAGAGCAGCTTTTCAGACAGAATCAAGCTGCGAATGCGCTCCTTGCGGTGCCTTTTGCGGCGCAAACGGCGGCGCAGACTTCTGGCCTCTCTTCTGGGCAGAGCCAGAGAAGCCCCGTCCTTTGGGTTTTCAGGGGTGTCAAAAATGCGTGAGCCCATGCTTAAAATGCGCAGCGGAGCTTCATTTGCGTCCACCTCAACCGCCGCAAAACCAACCGATGCAATGCCTATGTCCAAGCCTATTCCGTAATACATGTTTTTTTCCTCCTAAATAAATAGATAACGCCTTATCTTACGATAAGGCGTTAGAGCTTTACGGTTTACTACCTTATTGTAGAAACCTAATATTCCTTGGTATGGTATAAACTAAGAGAATAATTACATTATACACTATCGTGTGTGAGGAGTTGTTAATATTTTGTAAACTATTTACAAAAAATGACATATTTTGCAAATTTATACACTGAAAATGCAAAAATAGAATTTAAAGCAAAATCCAACCCTATACCATACATTTTTTGTATGCGTTGTAAATTCGTGCGTTTGTTGTTATATATGGCACATTAAATTTGACAAATCCAAAAAAAATGTGGTATACTAATTACATGTATGACTAGTACTTTGTTAAAGCAAAAAACTCGTAGGGGTCATGGCTTGCCTGACCCGTTTTATCCCAGAACACACCATGGGTCAGGCAAGCCATGACCCCTACAAAAGCTACAAGGTACTCAAGCCAAAATCTAAGGAGTGATAGTGATGATAGCCGCCTGTATTACCATTGTTTTAATTATTCTTGTTGCGTCCTTTATGTTTTACCGTTCGGGCAGAAAGGATTATGGCAAGGCCATTTGGCCGCTGGCCTCTGTGCCTGCCTCTCATGCACTGTTTCACGTGCTTTCGCCCAAAATAGCAAGTGCTTTTTCTGTGCTTAATGGCCAGTCTGATTTTATTAACATTGGAGTGGACGTTACCGCACTCATAATAGGTGCTTTACTTCTTGGGCAAACGGCAAGGAACATAGAATCCACAAAGAACCGCCGACTGTTTATGTCCTCTACAACCACCTTTTTAATTATTATAGCATGGGTTCTTATTGCGGATATAATCAAGTAGTGCGTTTCTCTTAACCTTTTTAGCCATGTAGGGGCAGACCTAAGTGTCTGCCCAAAGACGGGGCTTTTACGGTAATCTGGGCAGACACTTAGGTCTGCCCCTACGGTTTTAGAGAGACTCAAATATTGTATTTCCATTATCTAATACAAGGGAGGGAGCAGCCATAAGCAGGTTTAACCTTAAGGCTTGGGGAGCAGTGGCATATTTGGTGTTAAAGCGTGCCTTTGATATATTCTTCTCACTTTTGCTTATACTCCTTCTCCTCATACCTTTTTTGCTCATTGCCCTTATTATCAAGTTGGATTCCGCCGGCTCTATCATATTTAAACAGCACAGGGTTGGCAAGGGCGCAAGGGTTTTTCTTATTTACAAATTTAGAACCATGTATCAAACTGCACCTGAGCTTGCCAGCGCAGATTTAAGCTATTCCGGCAGCGCAGACGAGCATATAACACGTGTTGGCCGCCTTTTGCGCAAAACCAGCTTGGATGAGCTGCCTCAGCTTTTTAACGTGCTAAAGGGAGATATGAGCTTTATAGGCCCGCGTCCTCTTATACGCACAGAGGCAGATATGCACAGGCTGCGTGAGATGGCTCAGGTTTATAGCATACGCCCGGGGCTTACAGGCTGGGCGCAGATTAACGGCAGGGATTTTCTTGAAAATGAGGAGAAGATAGCCCTTGATGCAGAGTATTTGCATAACCGTTCCCTTTTTTTTGATATACTCATTATTCTGCGAACCTTTGGCGTGGTTTTGCGCCAAACGGGCATAATGGATGTTGGAACAGGAAAGAAGGCTATATGAATATTAAAATAAAAGCTTGTTTAAATTTTTTACGCTCTAATATAAAGCCTATAGCTATAATTTTAATAACGGCACTGTGCTCGTTTTTCTTTGCATACTTTTGGCTGGAGGCAGAGAAAAACGGGCAGCCTATATTTAAAATTTGCGCAGTTATTATAGCCCTCCTTGGGGGCTTTGCTGCTTTTTGGGCTCTTACTGATGTTCACAAGAGGATAGGGGAGAGGAACCACCTGTTTACCTTTCTCTCAGGGGCATTGGTTTGCCTTGCCCTTTTAATGGTTTATGCCCTGGCGGGAATGTACCCCTTTGGCCGCTTAAGCGTGCTTATAGGGGAGTTAAACACCCAGCTTGCACCCTTTTATCTGGATTTAAAGCAGAGGCTTTTTGGCAGAGGCCTGCTCTACTCCTCAGCCTTGGGCTCAGGGGCGGGATACCTGCCTGTTTTTGCCTATTATTTGGCAAGTCCTTTTACAATAATCACCCTGATTATGCCCTCTGCTCAAATAGCAGAGGCCGTGCTTATAATTCAGCTGCTTAAGGCAGCCGCTGCGGCCATTACCTTCTCGCTGTTTATACGGGCAGTGTTTAACAAAAACAATTGGCTTGTAACAGCACTTTCGGCCATGTACTCCCTGTGCTCCTTTGCAATTGTGTATGCGGCAAATGTTATGTGGACAGATGCAATAATTCTGCTGCCCCTAATCTGCCTTGGTATACATAAGCTATTTAAACAGGGCAAGTGGCTGTTGCTTGTAATAAGCCTTGCGCTTGGCTTTTTTACTCAATTTCAAATGGGATACATCCTGCTTATAGCAGCGGTGCTGTATGCCATAAAGCTCTTGCTGGAGGAAGAGCACAGCCTTGGCTCGTTTATTAAGCAAATGGGCAAGCTTGTGGGATACATCCTGCTAAGTGCGGCTCTGCCTGCATTTTTGCTTATTCCTGCCCTTTTGCAGTCCCCACAGACGGTGGAGGCGGGCGCACTCTCAATTAATGAGGGCGGCAGCCTCTTGCAGCTGCTAAGCAGGGGCATTTACGGCGTAGACATGCAAGAGAGCAAGCTTGCCATAACCTATTGCGGAGTGCTAATCTTAATCCTGATTCCAATTTACTATTTAAGCAACAACATTAAGCTGCGGCAAAAGCTGATGGATTCCGCATTCCTGCTGCTGTGCGGGGCAGGACTTATGATAAACAGCCTTGCTTGGTTTTGGCAGGGCTTCCGCTATCCTGAGCTGCCCAATCAATTTGCCTTTGTGGCCGTGTTCGCGGCTCTTATTATGGGCGCAAGGGTGTTGTTCAGCCTTGAGGGCACCAAGGAGACCGCAGTTTGGGCGGGCGGCGGTGCAGCTTTAATACTTGTGCTGCTCTGCGATACCTTTAATATATTTAGCGTAGAGTTTGAAAAGATTTATATCTCTATATTTTTTATTGTAATTTATACGGCTGTTTTGCTCATCACGCTAAAACGCAAAAGCATGGGCAAGCTCTGTGCCGTGCTGGCAGCAGTGGTGCTGCTGGAGCTCTCCGGCAATGCCTATATCATTGTTAAGGCACTAAACCAATCCAGCCTTTACACTCAAAGATATGTCTTTTATGAGGGCTATGAGACCCTTAACAGGGTGATGGAAAGAGCAAAGGAGATAAATAGGGCGGGTTACCGCATAGCTGTTGCAGAAAGCGGACAGGCAAACTCACCCTCTGCCTATGGCTATAGCGGCATTGCAGGCGACGCCTATAAGCTCCCAAGTGAAATGCTGGAGCAGATGAAGTCTCTGGGCTATGATGTTACAGAGCACAGTGTGATAAACGGGGGCTTTTCCCCTGTGGCAGATAGTCTAATGGGCGTTAAGTATATCATAAGCACAAAAGAGCTTGAAAGCCCCTTCCTTCTCCTTGCCGAAAAGAAGGACGATGATTACCCAATTTATTACATCTATGAAAATCAGCTTGCCTTGCCTCCGGTTTACTCTGCCGCAAGCAGCCTTACAGAGTGGCAGGGCGAATACGCCAACCCCTTTAAGCTGCTGAATGACTATATAAAAGCCGCCTGTAATGAGGATATAGGCGATGTATACGAAAATCTGCCTCTCCTTGACCAGATGCACCAAAATGCCATATACAGCCTTGAGGAGACAGGCCATGCGGAGTTCTTTACAGAGAATTACCAGCAAAACGGCTATATCTCCCTTGCCGCCGAAATAAACGAGGAGGCGGACATCTTCCTTTATTGCAGCATGAGCAATGTGAGTGCGGAATCCCACATCATATTAAGTGATGAAACCCGCCCGCTGGCCGATTCCAACGGCCGCACGGCCTATATAAGGGATTTAGGCAGGGCTTCAGCAGAAACTCAGTTTACGGTTAATATTGAGTTTAGCGAGGAATCAAAGGGCAGCATTGCGGCTGCAAAAATCAATAAGGAGAACCTTGAAAGGGCTATAGACATACTTAAAAGCCGGAACTCCATTATATCCATAACAAGGGCTAGGGATTCTAAAATAAAAGCAGAGGTAAAGCCCCTTAATGACGGTGTGCTGGCCTTCTCTGTGCCCTATGATAAGTGCTGGAGCGTTAAGGTAGACGGCAAGCCGGCAAAGCTTGAGAATATTAACGGCCTGTTTTGCGGCGTTAAGCTAACGGCAGGCAACCACAGGGTAGAGTTTAAATATTGGCCTGAGGGCTTAACCTGGGGAATAGTTATAAGCCTTTTAGGCTTGTGTGTGTTTGTATATTTGCTGGTAAAGAAGTATATTAGAACACTGCGGGCAAGGCGAACGGTTTGATTAATGCGTAATTCGCAATGCATAATGCATAATTAATGGTGAATTTGCTGCGCAAATTTTAAAGTATATAATTCCCCTCAACGGAGGGGTGCCCCGCAGGGGCGGGGTGGTTTATACGTCCTCCAACACTTTAAACTAACACTTAATTAAGAGCGAGCACAAAGCAAAAAGCTAAGAGGTAGGCACCACGCTCCAAAATTCACAAATCAATAGCATAACACCCCGCAAGAACCATCCCCCTCTTCCGCCTACAGGGCGGAAGAATGCCCCTCCAAAGAGGGGAATTGCGCATCAGGTAATTACAGGCTAAGCTCAAGCTCAGCGGTGCTCGCAATGACGCACGCAAGCTGGGCGATGATAATGCAACATCTAACCTCCATCAAAAGGAATTTTATGAACAGAGTATTTAACTTTATAGCATGTCATTACAAAAGAATATTGTTTGCAATAGGAGTTGCTATTGCCTCGCTTGCTCTTGGTTTGGTTTGGGCGGGGGCTTTTCCTCTGCCTCAGGAAGAGGATTACAAGCCCTTTTATCCCGTGCTCTGCGCCGTTATTATAGGCCTGCTGGGGGGCTTGCTTACTGTTTGGGGGCTTATAGGCAGGCGGCTTAAAGCCAACACCTGCTTTTACACTGTTGCTGCGGCTGTGCTTGCCTTTGCCTGCATGGCCATACCATATATGGATTTTGGCATTTACCCCTTTGGAGAAAAAACTGTACTGCTTATAGATATGTATCACCAGTATACAGGCTTTTTTATAGATTTAAAGCACCGCATATTTGAGGGCGGAAGCCTGCTGTATGCAGGGGAATACGGCATGGGCTCAAACTATATACTGCTGTTTTCTTATTATCTCTCCAGCCCCCTTAGCTTGATTGCAATCCTCTTCCCTGAGAATCACATGACAGAGGCTATGCTTTTGCTGGAGCTGCTCAAGTGCGCACTCTCTGCCTGTTTCTTCTCCATTTTTATGCGGGGAGTGTTTAAAAGGAACGATTGGACCTGCGTTGCCTTTTCCCTTATGTATGCCCTCTCTGCCTTTAGCCTTGCCTATTGCTGGAACATCATGTGGACAGACTGCGTTGCCCTGCTGCCCCTTATAGCCCTTGGTCTGCACAAGCTGATTAATGAGGGTAAGTATGCACTCTATTGCATAGGCCTTGGCCTTGCCCTTATAAGCAGCTTTTATTTGGGCTTTATGCTGTGCCTTGGGCTTGTGCTGTATTTTTTGATTGTCACGCTGGAGCAAAAGCAGAGCCTTAAAAGCTTTTTAAAAAAGGCGGGCAGATTTGCCCTTGGCTCATTGGTGGGCGGCGGCCTTGCAATGTGCCTGATTCTGCCTACATATTTTGCCATGAAGGGTACAACCAGCTCCGGCGGTGAGCTGCCTGAGATATGGAGCAATCAAATGACCCTGATTGAAATGCTCAGCCGCCATTACTTTGCAATACCCTCGGCTATTTATGTCTTTGAGCTGCCTAACCTTTATTGCGGCTTACTCAGCCTTGTGCTGCTGCCTATATTTGTGCTTAACAAGGGCATTTCTACAAGGCAAAAGCTTGCAAACTGCGGTGTTCTGGGTGTTCTGGCCTTTTCTGTGCTTATGAACAAGCCCTTCCTGCTGTGGCACGGACTGCACTATCCTAACGGCTTGCCCTATCGTTTTGCCTTTATTTATGTCTTTGTTTTGCTGCTAATAGGCATTAAGAGCCTCAGGGCCATTAAAACGGCCTCTCAGGGCAGTATATTTGCCAGCGCAGCCTGTGGAGCTGCGGGCTTAATCATTTGCGAGCAAGCGGAGCTCATTGAGGATACCTTCAGGGTGCTATGCCTCTCATTGCTGTTTATTGCAATTTATGCTGTATCTCTTCTTGTAATTAAGAGCGGCAAACGGCGTTTTGCAGGGGCTGCACTGGCTTTGCTTGTTTTTGCCGCACTTATAGAGAGCGGCAGCTATGCAAGCATTGTGCTTAAGATGACAGGTGAAAAGGAGGCGTTTGCCTCCTATGACGGCTACTACAGGGGCTATGACACAAGAGAGACAGCCGTAGACAAGGTGCTGGAGCTTGACCCCAACAGGGAATACAGGGCAGAGTTTGCCTCCCGACGCACCACTAACGATGCAGGCATTTTTGGCCTTAGAGGCATGGAGTCCTACGCCTCCAGCTACCCCGCCGCCACTCTGGAGGCTATGAAGAAGCTGGGATATTATATAAACGGGGTTAATGCCAGCGATATACGCACCTTTAACACTGCCTCAGATAGTATACTGGGCTTAAAATACATCATATCGACGCAGGATAAGCCCTATTTGGAGCAGCTTAACGAGCTTTATAAGGTAGAGGGAGCGCAGGAGACCCTGTGGATTTATGAGAATCCATATGCGCTGCCATATGCCTATCTTGCAGATGCAAGGCTAAAGGGCTGGGAGAGCTCCGGCGAGGCGGTGTTTACAAATATAGCCGATTTCTTTTATAGAGCCGCAGGGGTGGAGGAGCTGTTCACCTATGTGAGTTTGGAGGATATAGTTGCGGAGGAAATGAATGCAGAGGAGATTGTCCCAGGTAGGTTTGACTTTAGCCCTCAGGCAGAAGAGGCGAGCTTTACCATTAATGGCAGAGCGGAAAAATCGGGCATATTGCTGGGCTACAACAGCGACCCCGCTGTTAAGGGGCTTCAGGCCTCTGTCAAGGGCTTGGATATAGGGGATTGTATAGAGGACGACAGGGTTATAAATTTGGGCCTGTGCGAGGCCGGAGACGAGCTAAGCCTTAAGGGCAGAACAACGGGGGCTTCAAATGCCTACATACGTCTGGCCATACTTGACACAGAAAAGCTTGCGCAGGGCGTGCAAATTCTTAGGGAGCAGGCCATTAAAACTGAGGTGTTTAAGCCAAGCAAAATAAAGGGTACAGTTACAGCTAAGCAGGGGCAAATCCTGTTTACAAGCGTGCCCTATGATAAGGGCTGGCACATTAAAATAGACGGCAAGAGGGTAAAGCCCCTTGTTTTAGGCGGCGCATGGATAGGCCTTGAAGTAACTGAGGGCAAGCACACCATAGAGATGAGCTTTGTGCCTGAGGGCTTGATTTTTGGAATAGTGCTTTCAATTTTAAGCCTGTTGGCTTTGGTTTTTATTATAAGAAGAAAACGAGTTGAAAAGTAATGTTAAACCGACGTTGCGCTAAATAACCCTAAAGCCGTCAAGGCTGCGTCATTGCGAGCACGCAACTAAGCTTAACCAACAGTGATGTGTGGTGTGCGAAGCAATCCAGTGGAACAAAACCGGACGTTCAACCGTGGCGCAGGGGCTTAGTGCACTGGATTGCTTCGCACTTGTAACGGAGCGGCAAGCTCAAGCTCAGTGGTGCTCGCAATGACGCACGTTAGCGGGGGCAAGAGGAGCATAAGCTGCCGCCCGCAAAGCGAACTTTACAGCGTTGCGCTAAATAACCCTAAAGCCGCCAAGGCTGCGTCATTGCGAGCACGCAACTAAGCTTAACCAACAGTGATGTGTGGTGTGCGAAGCAATCCAGTGGAACAAAACCGGACGTTCAACCGTGGCGCAGGGGATTAGTGCACTGGATTGCTTCGCACCTGTAACGGAGCGGCAAGCTCAAGCTCAGTGGTGCTCGCAATGACGCACGTCAGCGGGGCAAGAGGAGCATAAGCTGCCCTCGCATATAACAAGTTTTATAAAGCTTTAACAATAAAAGATAGGTGTTGTTCAGTTCTCAACACCCTAAATATAAAGGAGAATTACCATGGCAATAAAAGAGATTTATGAAAAAGCAGCGGGCATTTATAATCAGTATGTTAAAAAGCACCTCAAATTGATAGGAATGGTGGTACTGCTGCCTATTGCAGCCTATCTTTTTACACTCTATTGGAGCGGCTGGTTTAATCTTAAGCCCCCTGAATTTGAGGATGCCGAGGCCTTGCGCACCTTTACCCGCTCAAGGCTAATCTATCAAATATGCTCTGTGGTGTTTGCCCTGCTCACTGCTCTTGTGGGCTATTGGGTGGTTAGCAATGTGAGCAAAAAGCTTAAGCCTAACACCCATTTTTACACTATTATGTCCTTTGTGCTGGGCTTTTTAGGCTTGGGGCTGGGTTATGCTCTGGTGGGCATTGCTCCATTTTATCCCAAGGGCGAAAAAACCGTTCTGCTTATTGACATGTACCACCAATACGCACCCTTCTTTATCGACTTAAAGGACAGGCTGTTTAGCGGCGAGGGCTTTCTCTATTCAAACAATGTGGGCATGGGAGTTAGCTATCTGCCTCAGTTTGCCTATTATCTTGCAAGCCCCTTTAATATTATAGCAATGCTGTTCCCAAAGGATGACATGACCACCGCCATAGCACTTATAGAGGTGCTCAAGGCGGCGGCCTCTGCGGCGGCCTTCTCCCTCTTCCTTAGGGGAGTGTTCAAGCGCAACGATTGGTCTGTTACTGCGCTTTCGCTTATGTACGCCCTTTCGGCCTTTACTATTTCGTACATCTGGTGCATCATGTGGTTTGATTGCCTTGTGTTTTTGCCCCTTGCGGCTCTTGGGCTTTACAAGCTATTAAAGGAGGGCAAGTATCTGCTCTATTGCGTGAGCCTGGCTTTAACGCTGCTTAGCAACTTCTATCTTGGATTTATGGTTTGCCTGTGTATGATACTCTACTTTATCACACTGGTATTGCAGGAAAAGCTGGAGCTTAAGGCTGTAGCTAAAAAGTGTGCACGCTTTGTGCTTGGCTCGGCCATAGGCGGCGGACTTTCCGCCTTTTTGGTTTTGCCCACCTACATGGCCTTGCAGCTCACCTCCAGCGCAGGGGAGAAGTTACCCACGGTGTGGAGCAACCAGATGGAGCTGATACGCCTGTTTGGACAGCAGCTCTTCGGCCACCCCGACGGTGTAGGACTTGACGACAGCTTCCCCAATATTTACTGCGGTGTGATTATTCTTATACTTCTGCCTGTATATCTTGCCCACAAGCGCATTCCCTTGCGGCAAAAGCTTATTGATTTAGGCTTTGCAGGGGTTATGCTGGCATCTATTAACCTTAATATACCCAATCTTCTTTGGCACGGCGGCCATGGGCCAAACAGCCTGCCTTATCGCTTTGCCTTTGTGTATATCTTTGCAATTATGATAATTATAAGCAGGGCTGTGTTTGCCATAAGAGAGGCCAAGCCTAAGCATGTATGGGTGGGCTTCGGTTCGGCTGCGCTGCTTATTTTGCTGGTGGAGATGGCCAAGCTCTACGGCGAAAATGACTTTGAGCACATCTATCTCTCACTGTTCTTTATTGTGCTGTATGCGGTGCTTTTGCTCATGTTGGCCAGGAAGAGATACTCCCAAAAGACCACGGCCTCATTGCTTGCGCTGTTGCTTATGTTTGAGCTGTTGAGCAACTCCATTTACGGTGTAAAGTGGGTGGAGGATAACAACCATTACGCCATGAAGGAGGGCTTTTACGGCAACTATCAGGCGGTTTCTCACGCTGTAAGCAGCATAGAGGCACGTGACCCTCAGGCGGAATACCGCATTGGTCAGTTGCCCAACTCATTCCTAAACAACGCAACCTACAGCTACAGGGGCATGACCTCCTTTGCCTCAACCACGCCCCACAGCACGGTTAAGCTCTTTGACAAGCTGGGCTATGCCAACAACGGCGTAAACTCTGTAATTTATAATTCCTTCACACCTGTTACAGACAGCATGGTGGGCATGAAATATCTTATGCTAGATAGCTTTATCCCAGACCACCCGCAGCTAAAGCATATTGAGACAGTAGAGGGCGGCCAAAGCCCTGTTTATATCTATGAAAATAGATACGCTCTGCCCTTGGGCTTTGCAGCGGGCTTACAGCTGGATTCTTGGGCCTGGCAGGATCAAAACCCCTTTGAGGTTGCAAACGACTTTGTAAGACTAGCCTGCGGAGTGGAGAATGTCTACGACATCCTACAGCTGGAGGCAGGAGAAAACACCGATTCCGGCTTGGAGATATTCTCAAAATCCGGCATAAATGTCAGCTCCGAGGGCGGCAGCGGACATGTGCAGCTCAAGGCCGTTCTGCCCTATACAGGTCAGGTTTTTGTCTATGGCAAAATGGGCGGCACAACCAACTTTAACGCCTCCTCAGAGGCCGTGGAGAACCTGAATATAAGCACGGGTGAGACCTATGTTTCTGACCTCTCTACCAATAACGAGGGCACAGAGGTGCTGCTGGACATAGACTTTACCTACAATGCACAGGGTATGTATACAATAGCACTGCTTAATCCTGAGCGGTTTGCACAGGCCTTTGAGCTTATGCAGAGCACTCCATTTGAGATAACTAAGGCGAGTTCATCTAAAATAACGGGCACAATCACGCTGGAGTTTGCCCAATATATGCTAACAACCATACCCTATGACAAGGGCTGGAGCGTCAAGGTAGACAGCAAAAAGGCCGAAACTACGGCCATAGGCGGGGCGTTTACGGCTATCAAGCTAACCCCGGGCACACACAAGGTTGAGTTGAGCTTTGCCCCACGTGGCTTTGCTGCAGGCCTGTTTGTGAGTGTGCTGGCTCTGGGCGGCTTGCTGGTGATTCTGTATTGGCAGAGGAAGAAAAAGCCAGAACCCAAGGCCGAGAGCGGGGAAGAGACGCCAGCAGAGGGGGAGACTGAGGAAGTGCCAGAGCTCGAAACGGAGCAAGAGGATATAGCTGATTAAAGGATAAAGGATGTGCGATAATGAAAATTATTTCAAACCCTGATGTAGATGTATTGGGGCAGGTGGAGTTCCCTGACACAGGTGCGAAGCAAAAGACTTGCTTTGTAATAATGCCATTTAAGGCCAAGACAAAAGAAGAAAGGCGATTGCAAAGCACATACAAGAATTGTATCCAACCGTTTATAGAAAAAGAAATGGGAATGATTTGCACACGTGCAGATGACCCACGCTATTTTAGAAACGGTAAAATACTCGTGACTCAGATATGGCAGGCTATTTGTCGTGCAGATGTTATAATTGCGGATTTTACTTACAACAATCCCAATGTTACATATGAGGCAGGTTTGGCACGTAGCTTGGGCAAGCCTGTTATTTGCATAACGCAAGTTATTGAAGATTCCCCCTTTGATATTAAACACTTGCGCCTAGCGGAGTATGATGACCTAGATGACGGCTTGGATAAATTAAAAATTTTTTTGGAAGGGGAAATATATAGTGCGCTTAAAGAGGAGAGCTTTCCGCAGAGGTGTGAGGATAGTGAGGAAGTTAAAGCACTGAGAGCAGAAATCTTAGAACTGAGGTCTAAATATAGAAGTTTAGAAAAACAATGGCGTAATCAAAATAATGACTTAAACCAAAAAGAAGCCACAATAGAAAAGTTAAACCAAGAAATAGAAGAGCTAAAAAAACAGCCCTTAGCCGTGCCGGCAAGCACATTTACACCAACTAGCAACAATATAAGGGTAGGCCAAACCATACACGTTGGTAAATGGGAGTGGCTTGTGCTTAATATACAAGATGGCGAGGCTCTAATTATAACAAAAGATATTATAGAACGAAAAGTTTACGATGAAACACTTGAAGCCACTACATGGGCTGAATGTACATTGAGAACGTATTTAAACGGAGAATTTTTAGCGGGAAACTTTAGCTCTGAGGAACAAAATAAAATTTCAAAAAAAGAGCTTAAGAATGAGGACAACCCCAAATATATAACAAATGGTGGTAAGAATACAGGGGACAAAATATTTTTACTTAGCATTAAAGAAGTGAGTATATATTTTAAGTCCAACAAGGAAAGAATTGCAAAGTATCAAAACAAAACGTCTCCTTGGTGGCTTCGCTCCCCCGGTAACCATCCTTACCATGCTGCGTATGTGGTCGCCGACGGCAATGTTGATGTCGGCGGTTACAATGTCCTCATTACTAGCCTTGGGGTTCGTCCCGTTTTATATTTGAATCTTAAATCTTAAAATCTTCACATCCTAAGCGGCTCGCAAGCCGCAATCACCTACTTGCCGCCGTAAGGCGGCCAACGCAAGTTTTTATTTCATACTACTTTTCTATAACAGTGAACAAATGAAGGAGAAGCATTATATGGCTCAACCCAAATGGGGCATACTTGGCGCAGGCAACATTGCAAGCCAGTTCGCCGAGGCACTCAACAGCATGGGGGCGGAGATTCCCGCCGTCTATGCCAGAAAATCGCAGCGGGCGCAGGGTTTTGCCCAAAAATTCGGCATACCCAAGGCCTACAGCAGCCTTGAGGACTTTCTCGCAGATGAGAACGTAGATATAGTATACATAGCTTCTACTCACAATGCGCACTTTGAGCACGGCTTAAAGGCCATTGAGGCGGGCAAGCATGTGCTGTGCGAAAAACCCTTTACCGTGAATTATGCTCAAGCAAAGGTGCTGGCGGAACGGGCTCAGGCGCAGGGGGTCTTCCTTATGGAGGCCATGAGTACGCCATTTTTGCCTGCTGTCAATGCCGCAATGCAGTGGATAGCTCAGGGCGAAATCGGCACGGTGCGTGAACTGTACTCATCCTTTCACATTGGCTGCGACGGCGATGTTGAGGGCCGTCTGCTAAACCCCAAGCTGGCGGGCGGGGCTCTGCTGGATGTGGGGATATACCCTATAAGTCTTGCCTGCAAGCTCTTCGGCGGCGTTCCGGCAGAGATTAAAACCACCGCCAAGCTGAACGCAACGGGTGTAGACAGCAATTCTGTCACCCTGCTGGAGTATGCGCATGGGAGAGCAATTATCACAAGCGGTATAGATTATAACTACAGCAACAATGCGCTGATTGTCGGCGATAAAGGCGTGATTTCCATTCCCGATTATTCAATGGCAAGCAGTGCTTATCTGTTTAAAAATGGGGCTGTGGAGAGGACTTTTAATCAAATTTACACCCACAGGCTAAGCTTTATTGCTCAGGCGGTTATGGACTCTGTGGCCGCCGGAGAGCTGCAAAATACGGTGCATTCAATTGAGGACACGCTGGCTCAAATGCAGCTAATGGACGAGCTGCGCCGCTTCTGGGGGCTTACATATCCACAGGAGACAGAGGCAGTTAGTTCTGCTGATTCTGCCCCCCTTGAGCTTCCGCAAGCTGTGCTGGAAGCAGATCCGGACTGGCACAAAAGTGCGGTGTTTTATCACGTATATCCGCTGGGCTTCTGTGGCTCAGAGGCACAGAATAACTTCACCTCAGAGCCTACACATGCAATCCGCTCGCTGATTCCCTATGCCAAACACATTGCGGAGCTGGGCTGCAATGCCCTGTATCTGGGGCCGCTGTTTGAAGCCTCCGCCCATGGATACGATACTGCGGATTTCCTCACCTGCGACAGGCGTCTGGGAGACAATCTCGATATACAAAATGTAGTAAATGCCATGCATAATACAGGAATCAGGGTGATTCTGGACGGCGTGTTTAACCACGTTGGCCGTGAGTTCTGGGCCTTCAAGGATGTGCGTGAGAAGGGACGGCAATCCCCCTATACAGGCTGGTTTAAGCTTAATTTTGAGGGCAACTCCAACTACAATGACGGCTTTTGGTACGAGGGCTGGGAGGGGCATTTTGAGCTGGTTAAGCTCAATTTGGAGAACCTCGAGCTGCGCTCCTACCTGCTGGACTGCGTGGAGCAGTGGCTGCGTCAGTTTGACATAGACGGCCTACGGCTGGATGTGGCTTATTCTCTCAATCGTGACTTTATGCGGGAGCTGCGGCAGCGTTGCAAGGCGATAAAGCCTGATTTCTTCCTGCTGGGGGAGTGCATACACGGGGATTATGCCAGTTATTGCAAGGGCGATTTGTTGGATTCTGTCACAAATTATCAGTGCTACAAGGGGATGCACTCCGCCGTTAACAGCGGGAATATGTTTGAGATTGCACACTCTCTTAACAATATGTTTGGCCCTGAAAACTGGACAAGCTGCAAGGGCTTGAACTTGTACTCCTTCCTTGAAAATCACGATGTGAGCCGTATTGCAACTCTGTTAGAGGATAAGTCCAAACTCAGCAATTTATACACCCTGCTTTATACAATGCCTGGAATACCATCTGTATACTATGGCGGAGAGTGGGAGGCAGAGGGCAGCAAGCAAAGCGGAGATTCCGCACTGCGCCCAAGTGTAGACGTGGCAAGCATACCGCAATCTGCCCTGTCTGAGCACCTGAAAAGCTTGAGCAAAATCAGGCGTGGATCTAAAGCTCTGTGTGTTGGCGGCTATGTAAATTTATACATACAGGCTAATCAACTAGTCTTTTTACGTAGTGTAGATGATGAGAGCGTGCTGGTGGCTCTAAACTTTGCCAAGGAAGAGCACAGCGCACGCTTTAACACAGAGCTTAAGGCAGGAATCAATCTGCTTACAGGGCAGCGGATAAGCCTGCAAGAGGGCGCATTAACACTGCCTCCAAGCAGCGCAATGATTATAAAATACTAAGCAAAATAAAAAACGGCCGCTCAATTGAGCGGCCGTTAAAAATTCTATGTAGACTATTGTGCTGCTTTTTTAATCTTCTTGTTTTTGCGCTTCTCATGATTGACCTTGCGGTTTGCGCTGCGTGCCTGAGCCTTGCCTTTTTCATACTCAACAGTAGTATTCTCAAAAAAGGTATACAGCAAAGCATATCCAAACAGGACGTTGAACAAATCTTGCAGGGGCTTTAATGCAGGCAGGAACTCGTAAATGCCTATTTTCCAGTCGATAATTTGCGGGAAGAGCACCAGATAAAGTGCGGGTAAAAGCAGGAAAATGAAGGCCCAAAGGTCGAATCTGAAGGCTGTGCGGTTCTTTTTAAATAATGTGATAACAAAGAGCAATGCGCCAAAAAGCGCACCCAAACCAAGGTGAATAAGGGTGAGCCAATCGCCTGTTGTGGGAATAAGATTGCTGGTAACAAGGTAGACAAAGCCGCCCAACACCAGTGCGCTGATTAATGCAGCAAGAAAGGTTCTTAGCTTTTGAAACGAGACTATCATTACAGTTCCTCCTCAAATTTTAAAATTGTATACATATATAATACCACTTCTGTTAAAAAATTCAACTGTTTTATAAGAGATTGTAAACAAATTTTTAATTATGCCAATATTATCATAAAATTCCCGTTTTTTTCATAAGCTCCAGTGCAACATAATCAATACCTTGACCGGCATTAACCGTTACATCGGCCACGCTGCGATAAATATCTATCCTGCTGTTATAAAGCTCCTCTATAACCTCATTGCGGTTTGGAACCTGCAAAAGCGGCCTCTTTTTATCATATGCTAAACGCTCTTGAAGTTGCTCAAGAGGCAAATCTAAAAGGACTATCAGCCCGCCTGCTTTAAGTGCCTTAACGTTGCGTTCAAAGGTGACTGTCCCGCCGCCTGTGGCAATGATTTTGGAGGCTCTGTGCCTAAATTTGCCGCAGACCTCGTGCTCCATATTGCGGAAGACAGGCTCGCCGTAAATGCGAAAAATATCCGAAACGCTCATTTTTGTTTGGTGCTGTATATATTTGTCTATATCTATAAAATTTCTGTAGGTCAGGCGGGAAAGGCGGCGGGCGATGGTGGTTTTTCCGCAGCCCATGAAGCCACATAGTACAATGTTTTCACGCATGGACGTTACCGCCCTCCTTAAAGATTGATTTTACCCAAAGCGGCGGTTAAGCTCCTCGGCGGCGGCCGCTATTACGGCGGCGACATTCTCCCTGTTAAAGGGCTGTATGCCCAGCCAGAGCTCTTGAGAGGCGGCGGCCTGCCATACCAGCATGGCCAATCCGTTGGCCGTTTTTAGGCCCAATTCAGAGGCCGTACGCAGCAGCTTGGTGTCAACCGGATTGTAAACCGCATCAAACACAGTGCGGCAGCGGCGCAGAACCTCAGCAGAGACAGGCATTTCGTCCACATTGGGGTACATGCCTGAGGACGTGCCGTTAATCAATAAATCGTAATCTCCCGTAATCTCCTCAAGCAAAATGACAGAGACAGGCAGCTCAGGGCAATCGACAGCGAGGTCAGAGACGAGCAGCTTGGCCTTTTCAAGGCCGGAGGGGCGCACGGCTATGGTCAGCTTAACGCCGAAGGAGGCCAGCTCGTAGGCTATAGTGCGGGAAACTCCGCCTGCCCCCAGCAGCAGAACATCACCCGCCGCAGAGATTTCGGCCTGCTCCAAGGCCTTGATAAAGCCCGCAGGGTCTGTGGTGTAGCCTGTAATCTCATCGTCTGTTTTAATGGTGTTAACCGCTCCGCATAGCTCCGCCTTGCCAACAAGCCGCTCTGCCAGACGTGCAGCCTGAGTTTTGTAAGGAATGGTCACATTAAAGCCGTCCAGTTCCTTTGTAAGACGGGAGAACTCACTTTCGAAGTTTTCGGGAAGAATATCCACCACTGTGTAAATTGCCGAAATTCCTGCAATTTCAAACAGTAATTTATGTACAAAAGGCGAGAGGGTGTGCCCTATGGGGTGGCCGACCACGGCAAATTTTTGATTTTTCATAAATTTCCCCTGAAAAAAATAAATTTTTTTAGTTTTTATCTTGACAAATAGCACAAATTCGAATACTATTTTTATTGTATTAAGTTTGGATGTTATACTGAGCAGACACAAAATCCGTGCCTTCATCCAAAATAATAGCACAGGCTTTGTATTATGTCTATAAAAATGTAAAATAGGAGGGTGTAAAATGGTTTTTGAAAAGGTTAGAGAGCTGCTTGCAAAGCAATTTGAGGCAGACGAGGACTCTATCACCTTAGAGACAAACATCTCTGAGGATTTGGGCGCAGATTCCTTAGATGTATTTGATTTGCTTATGAGCGTTGAGGACGAGTTTTCTGTTGATGTTGCAGATGAAGACATAGAATCCCTAAAAACTGTTGGCGCATTGGTGCGTTATATTGAAGAAAACAGCTAAGCTCACATGAATTTAGAGGGTCGATGCTTTTAGGGCAGCGACCCTCTTTTAATTTCAGGTGAGCTTTATGCCTGTAATTCCTTGTTAGAAGCTGTAAGCAGAGCCTCCTTGCGTGAGTTCTCACGCCGCTCGGCTATCAGCTTTTTTTCTTTACGAGAAACCTTTTTAAGGCGCAAAAGAATCCTAGCGTCAAAAACATAGAGTATAATGCAGAGCATTAATAACAAAAAGTAGATTACTAAATCTCTGCCTGTGCCTGCGCTTGCCTGCTGCCTCGCCTTGTCCATTGCCTCTATGTGTATGTCCCTAAGGCCTGCGCCTATGGTTATAGAAAGGCTGTTCCAGGTGTTAATGATTGCTGCAATAAGGCTTAAAATCCCGACACACAGGCCAAAGAAGAGGAAGTAAAGCACAGCCTTAACAATTGCCCTGCTATCCATATCATATATTTTGTATGCCAATTTGGTCAAAGGGCGCACCGCAGGCATGTCCTCATCCTTAATAATAGGAGTTTTGGGGACAGCTCCGGCCACCAAAGGATTGCCGCACTTTTCACAAAACTTAGCATTGTCCGTGTTGTCTGTACCGCATCTGCTGCAAATCATCATTGAACACCATGTGTTAGAGCACCGCACAGCAACACTGCTGAGCCTGCGCCCTGCCTTTCATATTATTCTCAACGGATTATCTCAAAAGAATCTGTAGGGGCAGACCTATGTGTCTGCCCAGACTATCGCAAAATTCCCATCTTTAGGGCAGACACGTAGGTCTGCCCCTACAAACGAGTTAACAAATAGAGGCTCTTAACTCGCTTACTTTGAAACCTTAAGCTTAAGTCTGCGCCCTATTCTTGTAAACAGCTTGCATATCCCTATTATTCCCAAAATGCTGAACAATAACAGAATAAGCCCTATTAAAAGAGTTAAGCCGCTTGCCTTTAGGATGTGCGCCCAGTCTATGCCCTGTGAAACAGCACCCAACTCACCCTCTGCAGGAGTTAAGCGGTTAAAAATCTCCTCCTTCAGCAAAATGCTCAGTGCGTTAAAGGTATTGGTTGCCAATCCATAAACCCAAGCAAATGCCGAAAGTGCAATAAAGATGATAGGTGTGATTAAATTAGTCTTTTTCCGCTTAGCCTTTTTGCCGCTCGGCTCAGTGGAAACAGCCAATTCCGTAGCCTCTGCTACTTTTACTTCCTCACTCATTATAAAATCCTCCCAAACTATAATTTATACAGGCACATCAATCGTAAACAGGAATCTTATTGTCCTTAAGGTATTGCTTAACCTTTTGAATGTCCTTGGTGCTCTTGGCATCCTTTAACATTTTGTAAGCTTCCTCCGCATACTCACGATAGTGCTTTGCATCATTTTTGTAGGCAGCCTCTAAAATGCCACCGGACTGCACTGTACGCTCATAAAGAGCCGCCTTGTAGTTAACATACCAAACCCCTTGCGCCGCCTGGACAAAGAGCTTCTCGTCGTCTGTGTAGCCGCCCGCCGCCTTTTTATCGCTTAAGAGCTGCTGGAACTTGGCGGTGTACTCATCCTTGTATTTCTCGGTCTCCTTGGAGTTGTTCAAGTCATCAATCAAATCAACAAAATCCGTCTCACGCACATCGTCAATCAGAGCAAAGCTGGTGCGGTAGATGCTGTTATCTATTGTTTTCATAGGCGAACGCAAGAAGAAGTTGTTCTTGCTAAAATAAGCTATGGCAAAGGTGCCTCCTATTAAAAGAAGCATAGCCAGCAAAATGCACATAAGCAGCTTTGCAAAGGAGCGTAGAGCACGCTGCCGCTGCTGCCTGCGCTTTTGGTCAGACAAGACAATTTTGGGCATATCCTTTTGGGGGTATCCGCATTCAGTGCAAAATTCAGCAGTTTCTCTTAATTCAGCCCCGCAATTTATGCATTTCATTTAATAAGCACCATTTGCCAGAGAACCGCTGAGGCTCTCTGCGCCCTTTCCTCAAACCTGCGCATTAACAATATATATATTATGTCACAATTATTTAAAAAGGTCAATGCCAAAAGCGGGGAAATACAAAAAAAAACCGAAAAAACTTTACATAAATTTTGTAATAAAAAAGAGCACGTGTAATCTAATTGTAATAAAAGAGAAGCAAGCAAAACCGCAGCTAGCAATAGTTACTAAAAACACAGAGATAAATTCCCCCTTTATCCATCAAAACATAAAACATGGAAAACTTGAGGAAAAGTAATTGACATTGCACCTTGAATTGTGCTATAATACTCAGGCACCCAAAAAAGGACTAGCGCAAGCGAGGCCCAAAAGAAAGGTGCCCCGGCCCCTTGAAAATTGAACAACGAGAAAGAAAAAGGTAAAGACGAATGCCCTTA
>JAISYX010000123.1 GCA_031269595.1 Oscillospiraceae bacterium | reverse complement strand
TAAGGGCATTCGTCTTTACCTTTTTCTTTCTCGTTGTTCAATTTTCAAGGGGCCGGGGCACCTTTCTTTTGGGCCTCGCTTGCGCTAGTCCTTTTTTGGGTGCCTGAGTATTATAGCACTTTGAAAATAGAATGTCAAGCACTTTTTGACAAATTATTTTATTTTTTTCTTTTTTGTCAAAATTTTTATAAACCATGGGGTTTTTGCTGCTCTTATTATTCAAATTTTTACAAAACTTTATTCTTTGGGTTCTTTATTATTCCGCCAATTTGTGTTATTATTATGATGTAAAGGGCAAAAAAGCACCCACGCAGATGATATTTTAATGAAGAACTTATAATATATTATTAAAAGGAGTTTTAATCTATGAAAAATATAGTCCGTGTTGCAGTTGCAGTTAATGAGGTCACCCCGGGCAACCCAAATGCAAACCTGGCTTCTGCTCAGCTTGTTCTTGCCGAGGCGCAGTCCTGCAACCCTGATTTAATAGTCTTTCCGGCAAATTTTCTTGTTGGAGGCTCATCTGCTGATTTACTTAAAAATAAGGCTGTCTCCGCTGCGGCTTGTGATGCTCTGGAGCAGCTCCTCTCATTAGATGAAAGGATAGTGGTAAATACCAAAACAGGCAGCCCCGACTCCCTGCACCCTGAAAAGGTCAATATTTTAGCAGGAGATTTAAATCTTACCATCATTTTGGGAACTCCAAAGGCTTTGGCTGAGGAGCTTAGGCAATCAAAGTTAGAGGGCTCAAACGCCTTGATTTTGCGCTCCTGCGAGCCTGTGACGGCAGGCAAAATCAAGCAGTGGAGAGATACTGCAAAGCTTTTAAGCGCAGCCGAGTCCTGCGCTGTAATACTCGCAAACGGCGGAGTGGGCGAATCCACCTCACCCAACATATACAAGGGCTTTGCGGGCATTTATGAGTGCGGCGAGGAGCTTGCCTTTAATCAGGATAGCCGTGAGGGCTTTGTCATCTGCGCCGACCTTGACGCCGACATAATAGGGGCTAGCTCAGATACTTATGTCACTTACGAGCCTATACTCCTGCACAAGAAGGAGAATCTGCTGCGGCCTGTGCGCAAAAACCCCTATATCCCTGAGGATAGGTACGAGGCAGACGCATATCTTGACGAACTGTTTGAGCTTCAGGTTGCCTCACTTGCAGGCAGAATGAAGGCCACGGGAATCAAAAAGGCGGTGGTTGGTGTCTCTGGCGGCTTGGATTCCACCCTTGCGCTGCTTGTCTCTGCGGAGGCTATCAAAGCTCTGCATCTTCCCGCAAGCAACCTTGTGGGTATCTCCATGCCCGGCTTTGGCACTACAGACAGAACCTACAACAACGCCCTTTCACTTATAGAAGCACTGGGAGCGAAGTCACGTGAAATTTCAATTAGAGAGGCTGTTTTGCAGCATTTTGAGGATATAGAGCACAGCCCCGAAAATCACGACACAACCTACGAGAACGCTCAGGCACGTGAACGCTGCCAAATCCTTTTAGATGTGGCCAACCAAGAGGGCGGCCTGGTAATAGGCACAGGCGACCTGACAGAGGAGGCTCTGGGCTGGTGCACCTACGGCGGCGACCATCTGGCCTCTTATAATGTAAACACCTCCATAACCAAAAGCATGGCCAGGTTGATTGTCAAGCGGCTTGCAGAGAGCAGCCGATTCATAGCTGCAGCTGACATTCTGCTGGACATTCTGGATACCCCTGTAAGTCCCGAGCTTCTCCCTCCCGACGGGAGCGGCGAGATGGTGCAGCAGAGCGAAAAGATTCTGGGCTCATTTGAGCTGCACGAGTTTTTCACCTATTATTTTGTTAAGTATTCCATGGCACCCTCAAAGATACTCCGCTACGCAATTGAGGCCTTTGAGGTGGACTACAGCACAGACTATATTAAGGATGCATTAAAAACCTTTATACGCCGGCATCTTGCAGGGCAATTTAAGCGTGCCTGCGGGCCAGACGGAGCAAACATAGGCGATATAAGCGTTGCAGCAGCGTTTTACTCCATCCCCTCTGACCTTTCGCCGGAGTTCCTTTTGGCGGAGCTGGACGGAGAGGTGTGGGTCAGATAAAAAAGGGATATGTCTATCTTCTGTTTAACAGACGGAACGGCACTTTGTACTCAGGTGTAACGTCCAATTTAGTTCAACGGGTTTACCAGCACAAGAACAAGTTAATTGCAGGCTTTACATGCAATTATAATATTGATAAGCTTGGATATTATGAAGTGTTTGACCTTATCAGCGATGCTATTGCAAGAGAAAAGCAAATCAAGGCAGGTTCAAGAGAAAGTAAGCTTGAGTTGATAGAGAGAAGTAACCCAAATTGGAATGACCTTTACAACGAAATAATATAAAGCAAATTTTATCGTTGCGCCAAGTAAGACTAAAGCCATAAAAGCTGCGTCATTGCGAGCACGCAGCTAAACTGAAACAACAGCAAAGTGTGGTGTGCGAAGCAATCCAGTGGAGCAAAACCAGATGTTCCACCTCAGCGCAGGGGCTTAGTCCACTGGATTGCTTCGCACTCATAACAGGCGTGGTAAGCTCACGCTCAGCGGTGCTCGCAATGACGCACGTCAGTGGAGTGATAACAGCGTAACCTACTGCCCGCAACTAAACTACAACGTTGCACTAAGTAAGACTAAAACCATAAAGGCTACATCAGTGACAACGTTAAAGCAAATAAACTAAAACCAGTTTTAGTAAAAGAAGTTTTAGTTTAGCTTGCTAAGCGGGTACAACTGTGCTACAATGGTAATATCAGCTGAAAGGGGTGTTTAATATTTTTGTAGGGCGTAAACGGGAGCTTGCCAGCTTAAACGAGCGTTATGCAGGCGATAACTTTGAATTCATGTGCATTTACGGGCGCAGGCGAGTTGGTAAAACCGAGCTTATCAAGGAGTTTATAAAAGACAAAAAAGCTATATTTTTTACAGGCCTTGAGGATACCTCAGAGGCAAACCTAATGGAATTTTCAGAGGCAGTGCTTGAGACAACCAGAGGAATAAGAGCAAGCCTAGAGAGCTATAATTTGCTTTTTGATGAGGTATACAATGCTGCAAAAAATGAACGTCTTGTACTCGTTATAGATGAATATCCCTATTTAGCCAAGAGATACGAGGGCATATCCTCATTGTTGCAGCGTGAAATTGACCACAGGCTTAAGGATACAAAGCTTTTTCTTATCTTATGCGGCTCTTCAATGTCCTTTATGGAAAATCAAGTAATGGGGCATAAAAGCCCGCTTTATGGCAGGCGTTCGGGTCAGCTCAAGCTGTTGCCCTTTGATTATTATGATTCAGCCGAATTTTATAAAGGCTTTACAAGAGAAGAAAAAGCAATAGTCTATGGCATAACAGGCGGAATTCCTAAGTATTTAATGCTGTTTAGCGATAAAGCTCCGCTAAAAACCAACATCATTAAAAACTTTTTTAGTGCTGATAGTGTGCTTTTTGAAGAGCCCTCTAATCTGCTAAAGCAAGAGGTCAACGAGGCCGCAATCTACAATGCTATTTTAACATCAATAGCAACCGGCAGCTCGGAGCTTAACAAGATTGCCGCCAAAACCCATGTAGAAAGCAGCCAGTGTGTTTACTACATTAAGTCACTCATTGAGCTTGGCATAATAAAAAGAGAAGTGCCCTTCGGCGATAAAGAGACCTCAAAAAAGACGATATATCGCTTAAATGACGGCATGTTCCGGTTTTGGTACAGGTTTGTTTACCGCAACAACTCACAGCTTCAAATGGGCAGGGGCGAAGAGATATACAATCAAATTCAAACGCAAATTTTTGATTTTATGGGCGAAGCCTTTGAGGCAATTTGCTGCTCATATATGTGGCGGCAAAACATTCAGGGCAGCTTGCCCTTTCCCTTTGCCAACATAGGCCGTTGGTGGGGCAATAATCCCAAGCTTAAATCAGAGCAGGAGATTGATTTAATCGCCGCAGATTTTGATGAGCAAAAGGCTATCTTCTGCGAATGTAAATGGACAAATGAAAAGGTGTCCGAAAGCGTTGTTGACAAGCTGATTGACAGAGCCGAGATGTTCAGCTATGCCGAAAAGTACTATTATATTTTCAGCAAAAGCGGATTCACCGAGGCAGCCTTGGCAAAAGCCTCACTCAAGGTTAGGCTGATTGAGCTCAAGGCTATGATATAACCAATAATTTCAAGTTAAAATAAGGAGAACTAAACTATGCGTGCAGTAATAACAGTATTAGGCAAGGATATGGTTGGCATTTTGGCCGGAGTTTCTAATATCTGCGCCGAAACCAACGTAAACATTATTGAGGTAACTCAAAGCATTTTGCAGGATATGTTCGCAATGATTATGCTTGCGGATATTTCAAAAAGCACTACAGACTTTACCGTTCTTTCAGACAGGCTAAGCGAATTTGGCAACAGCAACGGCCTCTCTGTGCACACCATGCATGAGGATATTTTTAATTCTATGCATAGGATTTAATGGGCTTAAAAAGTGCTCTCACAGGCAAATAATTAGGCATTACGCCTTTACATTTTTAGGCTAGGAGCGATTAATGTTGTATAAAAAGTCAGTTGTTCTAATATCCATGGTCGTTTTATTATTATTTAGTTCTTGTTCATTAGGAGCCGGCAACTTTTTTAAAAAAATTTCGATGACGGATCAGGACATCGCAAATAAAACATTTGAGCAGGTTCTAAAATCTATACAGAGCAAGGATAAAGAAGCTTTACAATCCTTGTTTTCTAAAAAAGCACTTAAAGAAGCAAAGGATTTTGATGGTAGTATGGATTACTTGTTTGATTTTTTTCATGGTGAAGTGGAATCGTGGGATGACAATGATTCGGGACCGATAGTTGACGAGTTAGTTGAAGGCTGGCAAAAAATCACAGAATACAAATCTTTTTATAATGTATTTACTGACAAACAAAAGTACTATGTTTTTATTTTAGAATATCCGGTGGACACCGCCAGACCTGATAATGTTGGCGTGTATTCATTGCGAATTATTAAATCAGAAGACGAAGAATCACAGTGGGGATATTGGCAAGATATGAAAATGGCCGGAATTTACAAACCCCAAAATGTATAATTACGAACAAATTAAAACGTGGAGGCAACATGTTAAATACCAATGATATTCTTGAAACAATAAGCATGATACAGGAGGAGGATTTGGACATCCGCACCATAACCATGGGAATTTCCCTGCTGGACTGTGTGGATTCTGACGCCGACAAGGCCTGCGGCAAGGTGTATGATAAAATATGCCGCTATGCACAGGATTTAGTCAAAACAGGTGAGGACATCGAGAAGGAGTACGGCATACCTATTATAAACAAGCGCATTTCGGTTACGCCTATCGCCCTGCTGGCGGGGGCTTGCCCCACCGAGAGCCCTGTTAAATTCGCCGCTGCGCTGGATTCCGCCGCACATTGCGTTGGCGTTAATTTTATAGGCGGCTACTCCGCTCTGGTGCAAAAGGGCTTTGCCCCGGGCGACCACGCCCTTATCGACAGTATCCCCGAGGCTCTGTCCACCACAGCAAGGGTGTGCTCCTCTGTAAATGTAGGCTCAACCAAGGCGGGCATAAATATGGATGCCGTGGCCAAAATGGGCAGGATTATAAAGGAATGCGCACTGCTCACTGCAAATAACAGCTCCTTTGGAGCGGCCAAGCTTGTGGTGTTCTGCAACGCCCCAGAGGATAATCCCTTTATGGCGGGTGCTTTTCACGGCACAGGAGAGGGTGACTGCGTGATAAACGTGGGCGTTTCCGGCCCTGGGGTTGTAAGAGCCGCACTTACCAAGGCCACAACCTGCAATATAACCGAGATTGCCGATATAGTCAAGCGCACCGCCTTTAAGATAACACGAGTGGGTCAGCTGGTGGCAAAGGAGGCCAGCAGACGCCTTAACGTGCCCTTTGGCATAGTGGATTTATCCCTTGCCCCCACCCCCGCCGTTGGTGATTCCGTGGCCTACATCCTTGAGGAGATGGGGCTGGAAAAATGCGGAGCTCACGGCACAACGGCCTGTCTTGCCCTGCTTAACGATGCAGTCAAAAAGGGCGGCGTAATGGCCTCCTCCCATATAGGGGGGCTCTCAGGCGCATTTATCCCCGTCTCAGAGGATGCCGGCATGATAGAGGCCGCCCGCTGCGGCGCACTCTCAATTAACAAGCTGGAGGCCATGACAGCCGTGTGCTCTGTCGGCCTTGATATGATAGTAGTCCCCGGGGATACCAGTGAGGAAATTCTTGCGGCAATTATAGCCGACGAAGCCGCCATAGGCATGATTAACTCCAAGACCACCGCCGTTAGGCTCATACCCGCCATAGGCAAAAAAACAGGGGATGAGCTGGAGTTTGGCGGCCTGTTCGGCAGCGGCCCTGTTATGGAGGTAAACCCCTACTCTCCCGCCAAATTTATATCCAGAGGCGGCAGGATTCCTGCGCCTATACAGTCACTAAAGAACTAACAGCACACAGGAGGCTTAACATGCCAAGCATAGATGAACTAAGCAAGCAAAAAGCCTATAGGCTTTTTGACAGCGGAGAAATAAACCGCATAGAGGTTGGCACAGTTAAAGGTTTAAAGCAAACTCATAAATACTTATTTGAAGACTTGTACGACTTTGCGGGAGAAATAAGGCAAAAAAATATCTCAAAAGGTAACTTCCGCTTTGCAAGCTGCCTGTATTTGCAAGAAAGCCTTGCAAAGATTGAGCAGATGCCCGAAGCTACCTTTGAAGAAATAATAGCTAAATACGTTGAAATGAATATCGCACATCCCTTTATGGAGGGAAACGGGCGCAGCGGGCGTATTTGGCTTGACCTTATTCTTAAAAAGAATTTGAAGCAATGCATTAACTGGAGTTTAATAGATAAGCACTCCTACCTTTCAGCTATGGAAAGAAGTCCCATAAACGATTTAGAAATCCGTGTGCTTTTGCAAGCTGCGCTTACTTGTGAAATTGAAAGCCGTGAATTATTCATGAAGGGTATTGAGCAATCCTATTATTACGAAACAGACGCATAAGGTTCTTAACAACACCAAAAAAGCATATCATAGCCTGTATATAAGATTAAAAGTAGAGGTGCGATATGTTTAAAAAGATTATATCCATTATAATGGTTGTTTTTTCTGTCTTCATCTTTTCGGCCAAGGCCGTTGAAACTGAGGATTTAGGCGAGGATACCTCGGCAAAGCCCGTTAGCTCCCTGCCCAATAAAATGGGCATTTCAGCCAAGGCCTCTGTGGTGATAAACTCCGATACAGGCCTTGTGCATTACGCCTATCATGAGCATGAAAAGCTGCCAATGGCCAGCACAACCAAGATTCTCACCTCACTAATCATACTTGAAAACGCCGACTTAGACGAGGTAATAACCGCAACCGACGCCATGGTAAGGGTCGAGGGCACATCAATGGGCTTGCTGCCCGGGGATAAGGTTGACTTTAGAGCCTTGGCCTATGGTATGCTGCTGGAATCCGGCAACGACGCCGCAAACACAGCCGCAATCGCATTTGCCGGCAGCATAGACAAATTTGCCCAGCTGATGAATCAGCGAGCCGCACAAATAGGCATGAAGGATAGCCATTTTACAAACCCCTCCGGCCTTAATAACGATGCGCACTACTCCACCGCCTATGATATGGCTCTGCTTGGGGCAGAGGCCATTAAGAACAAGGAGTTTGCAAAAATTTGCTCCACCCCCTCCACCAACGAGATTTCCTTTGGCAACCCACCTGTAAAGCGTTATTTGCGCAACCATAACAAGCTGCTGACCAGTCAGAAGTATGACGGCGCAAACGGCATTAAAACAGGCTTTACCAAAAAGGCCGGGCGTTGTCTTGTCTCCTCTGTGAGCAAGGACGGCGTAAACCTTGTGGCTGTCACTCTGAGTGCTCCGGACGACTGGAACGACCATAAAAAGCTCTATGATTACGCCCTCTCACAGTATAAAAAGCTTGCAGTTGAGGTGGATACCTCCTCTCTCAAGCTCCCCGTTGCAGGAGGCTTAAGCCCCGAAATCTCCCTTACCTCAAAAACTGAGGAGGCGCAGCTAAACCTGCCTCACGGCTGGCAAAACTCACTTGAGAGCAAGCCCAGACTTGCCAAATTTGTGTACGCTCCCATTAGCGAAGGCCAGCAACTGGGCTATATGGACTTTCTCTATAAAGGCAAGCTCGTGGGCTCTGTGCCCCTATATGCGGCAGAGGCTTCCCCCTCAAAGGCCTGCGGCTGGCTCACAGATTTAATTATAAGCGGACAGTATTGATGTTCAAAAGCAAGGAGTCGAAAAACGATGAACCTCTCCCCAACAGCGCAAAAGGCAATAAATACCTTGGAGCAAGCAGGCTTTGAGGCCTTTATTGTGGGCGGCAGCGTGCGTGACCTACTCATGGGCAAGCCGCCCAAGGACATAGACATCACCACCAACGCCCTCCCTGCCCAAACCAAGGAGGCCTTTCAGGGCTTCACCGTGATAGAGACAGGGCTAAAGCACGGCACTGTTACCGTTTTAATTGAGGGCGAGCCTGTAGAAATCACCACCTACCGCATAGAATCCGATTACTCCGACAACCGCCACCCAGATTCTGTGGCCTTTACTCAAAATCTAAGGGAGGATTTGGCACGGCGGGACTTCACCATAAACGCCCTTGCCATGGATTCCAAGGGCACTGTGCAGGACTTCTTCGGCGGCCGTGAGGATATTGCGGCGGGGCTTATACGCTGCGTTGGGGACGCAGACGAGCGTTTTAACGAGGACGGCCTGCGCATTCTGCGAGGGCTGCGCTTTGCCTCTGTGCTGGGCTTCTCTATTGATAGCCGGACAGCAGAGGCTATACATAAAAACCGTGATTTACTTAAAAATATCTCCGCAGAAAGGGTGTTTGCCGAGCTGAGCAAGGCTATTTGCGGGGTGAATATTGAGGCCGTATTGAAGGAATACAACGATGTGTTCGTTGCTATAATCCCCGAATTTAAGCCCGCTGTGGGCTTTTTACAGCACAATAAGCACCACTGCTTTGACGTTTGGGAGCACACCGCAAGAGCGGTGCACAGTGCCCCCGCAGAGCCTGTAATCCGTTGGGCTGCTCTGCTCCACGACATAGGCAAGCCCTATTGCTTCACGCAGGAGGAGAACGGCACAGGCCACTTTTACGGCCACCCGCGCAAGAGCAAGGAGCTGTCCGCCGACATAATGGAACGGCTCAAGTTTGACAGTGCTACACGTGATAAGGTCTTGCTGCTTGTGGCTCTGCACGATAATCCTATCCCCAACGAAAAGCCTGCAATCAAGCGGTTTTTGAACAAGCACGGCAAGGAGACCATGAAGGAGCTTTTAAGCCTGCAGCACGCCGACAATCTCGCCCAAGCCCCCGCATACAGGGGCAGACAGGCCGAGCTTGACAGCATAGAGCACACTTTAGAGGAGGTTATTGCGGAGGAGAGCTGCTTTTCACTTAAACAGCTTGCGGTAAACGGCAATGACCTAATACAGCTTGGCTTAAAGGGCACAGAGATAGGAGAAGCACTAAACCAACTGCTAGAGCTGGTTATTGAGGGTGCGGTTGAGAATGATAGGGATGTTTTGCTTGAGTTGGTAAAGGCAGAGTAAAAACAAAAAATGCATATGGTTCGTAGGGGTCACGGCTTGCCTGACCCAAGGTGCGTGCTAGGATAAAACGGGCCAAGCAAGCCGTGGCCTCTACTATTTTGTGACATCTAAAACTTTATATTTGCCCGCAAATCTACAGTGGTGTACCAAGTAACATTGAAGCCATAAAAGCTGCGTCATTGCGAGCACGCAACAAAACAACAATAACAGTAAAGTGTGGTGTGCGAAGCAATCCAGTGGAACAAGGCTAAATGTTCTACAGCGGCACATGGGCTTAGTCCACTGGATTGCTTCGCACTTGTAACAGCAGGCTACACTCAAGAATAGCGGTGCTCGCATTGACGCACGTCAGCGGGGCGATAGAAAGACATCCTGTTCCCCGCTCTCACACATTCCGCTCTGTCTGCGGACAAACATAAAGCTTTAGATGACAATACCCACTACAGTTTTTAGAGATACTCAAGCTGTCAGACAGTGTCTGACAGCTTGAGCCAGCCGCATTAAAGGGCACAAAAACAGGCCAAGCTCTAAGCTACCTAAATTCCCCTCAACGGAGGGGCATTCTTCCGCCCTGTAGGCGGAAGAGAGGGTGGTCTATGCGGGCGCACTACTCTATTGATTTGTGAATTTTGGTGCGTGGTGCTTGCTGTTTCGCTTTTTGGCTTTTTGCTCGCTCTTGATTATGTGTTCTTTTAAAGTGTTTGCGGACGTATAAACCACCCCGCCCCTGCGGGGCTCCCCTCCGTTGAGGGGAATGACTTCAACCTAATCCTGATTACAAAAAAAGCCTGTATCCTATGGGCAACGCCCACAGGATACAGGCAAAAATATATCACTTATCTTCTATCTGTGCTTAAGGGTAAGGTATCGCCGCAGCTTGTGCAATAGACTTTAGATGCGGGGTTTTCTGTGCCGCATTTACGGCAGATAACGGTTCGCCTTGGTGCGGTGCTTCCGCTGCTCGCTTTAGTTTTATTGTATGAACCCGAAGAGACTCGGTTAGGATACTTTGGACTAATGCCATATTGGTTAATGCCGCCTTCAGAATCTTGGCATGTAAATACAAAAAGAGCAATACCGAAAACAATTACAGCTATAATAGCTATGATATATAAGAAAATCCCAAAGCCAGGTGATATAACCAATGCAATTCCAATCACCAATCCAGCTATAACGGGTGAAATAATATACCAAATCAAAATCTTTCCCGACTTATCAGTATCATGCAAGCGACGCACCAAAACTGCCAAACCTGGAACGAATATCGCCAATGCCCATAAAAACGAAATTCCTGTTATCAAAACAACTACGCCTGCTAATGTTGTTCCCAAGCTAGTAGATAAAGTATTGTTCTCTACTATGAATCCTATTATTCTAATAGGAACGTTTAGAACAGTAGTTACAATTACATTAAGCAAATAAAACAACCAATATTCCTTTCTTCTCGCACGACCCTTAAAATCGGCATAGTGCTTAAAGGCTGTAAACATGCCAACCTTTTCCACCGGCTGCAACTGCGCCTGAACAACAGCAGCTTCCGCTACAGGTGCGGATGCAGGTGCTGTACTGTACTTATGGTTTTTGCAGGGAGGATAGTCTCTCCGCAGCTGGTACAAACTACCGTAGAGTTAGCATTTTCTGCTTTGCATTTTGGACAAATAAGCATTTTAAATCATTCCATTCTTTTTAATTTTTGAATTGCCTTTTAAAACTAAGAATCAAGTTCCTCTATATTTACGCACTCGCTCTGTAGGGGCAGACCTATGTGTCTGCCCTGAGCACCGCAACAATGCTCGTCTTTGGGCAGACACATAGGTCTGCCCCTACGGGTTTTAAAGGAACTCAATTTACATTAAAATAATTATCCCTTTATTTGCCTTAAAAGTCAATGCATGATTTTAACAAATATTATATTAAAATTTCGTGAAATATGGCGAACCCTTAACATGGTCTAATTTGTTCAATCCGTCAAAAACCCACTGTGGTTTTACAGCAAATAGTAGAAAATCGCTCCAAGCCTTGCCTTTTTTGCCCGCTTGTGGTATAATTTAATGTAGGAAAAACTCTGTTTTTTACAACATATCAGGGAGGAAAAGCTTATGAAAAGAATGAGGAAGATTGTTTCGCTTTTGCTTGTTTTAGCCCTTTGCGCTGCGTTTGCGGCCGCTCCTGCGGGCTTGCAGGCAGGTGCACGTACCTCGGCCGGCCTGCCAACCAACATTATTATAGGATATTGGCACAACGGCTTTAACAACGGCTCTACAAACACAAAGCTGCGCAATGTTAACGTCAACTGGGATATAGTAAACGTATCCTTTATGATGACAGCGGGAGACCGCTGCACAGCTCTGTTTGAGCCTGATTATCAGGATGTAGGCACGGGCTACAACGTGTACCCGGGCACACTTGAGCAGCGCATTGCAGAGTTTAAATCTGATGTGGCTATAGTTCAGGCCAGAGGCCAGCACGTTAACATCTCAATAGGCGGCGCAACAGGGGTTTTGCTTCTGACAAGCGACGCTGCCTACAACACCTTTTGGCAGACCTCAACCGCAATTATAGACGAATACGGCTTTGACGGCATAGATATAGACCTAGAGGGTGCTTCTATCACCTTAGGCGCAGGGGATAATACCACACACGCTGTCTCTACCCAGCAAAAAAACCTTGCAAAGCTCTGCCACGCCTATGTTGACAGATACGGCAGCGATTTTATAATCACCATGGCACCGGAGCACAACTATGTGCAGCAGGCGGCCATTGCAGCCAGCGGCGCAGGCTCTATCACAGGCGCATATCTGCCTCTGGTTAACGAGGTAAGAGACGTTTTAACCTGTCTGCACCCCCAATATTACAACAACGGCATAGGCTACGATTCCTATTATGTGGGCGATTTAGCCTGTTCCGGCTTTAACGCCAACTCTTACATCAATCTTTCAAAAATGCTCATCAGAGGCTTTGACACTGTCTCCTTAGGCCACTTTGACGGCCTCAGGCCGGATCAAGTTGCAATAGGCGTTCCCGCAGGCCCAGGGGCGGCGGGTTCGGGCGTTGCCTCCATTAGCCAGTATCAGCAGGCTTTGCAGTCCCTCATGCAGGAGTACCCCACCTTTAGGGGCATTATGACCTGGTCCACCAACTGGGATGAAAAGCAGGGCAATGCATTTGTAAACGGCATTCGCCAGACTATCAACCAATACGGCCACAACTCCCTTACGGTTGGGAGCATCACAAGCAGCGCAAGCGGCCAAATAGACGCAGGACAGAGCGTCACCTGGACTGCCTCTGCAAGCAACGCCACAGGAGCTGTGCAGTATAAGTTTGACCTTTACAAAAACACTATTCTGGCTCAGGCTGGTAGCTTTGGCAGCTCTGCAAGCTTTACCAAAATTATAGATTCCGCCGGTGAGTTTTATGTCAAGGTAACAGTTAAGGACTCCACAGGCGAGGCCACTAAGAACTCCGCTGCTATCACCGCTGTTGTGGGTGTGCTTAACATCACACAGCTAAGCTCCTCACAGAGCGGACTTGTTAGCAAGGGCACTCCCATTGTGTACAGCGCAAGCGCAGTGGGCGGATTAGGAACTCTCAGCTATGCCTTTGATGTGTACAACGGCACACAAAAAGTAGTCACAGGCAGCTTTGGCTCAAGCACAAGCTACACCTACACTCCAACCGCTGTGGGATACTACAGCGCAGAGCTTAGGGTTAAGGACACTCTGGGCACAGAAAAGGTTTTAAAAACAGCCCGTGTGCTGGTTACTGCGCCCCTCTCCGCCGTGCGTGTGAACGCAGGCAAGAGCACAGCGGCCATTAACGAGCAGGTGAGCTTCACCCTTGAAACAGCCGAGGGAGTGGGCGGCAACAGCTACCAATACTACCTGATTAAGGGCGGCAAGATTTACGACAGCAAGAGTGTTGCAGCAGGAGCAAGCAACAGCGTTAGCTTTAAGGCCGCAGAGGCGGGGAGCTATCAGGTGCGTGCCTACGCCAAGGATGGCGACAACACTCAGGTGCTTGCTTATACCACATTAACGGTTGCGTGAGCATGATAGAAAAGCTGTTTAAACGCCCCTCAGGCGGCATAGAATTTATAATTGCAGGCTTGGGGAATCCGGGCAAAAAGTATGAAAACACTAGGCATAATGCGGGGTATCTGGCCATTGACAAAATAGCCGAGGGCTGCGGTATCCCGCTCAAAAAGGTGAAATTTCAAGCCCTGTGCGGCGAGGCAAGGCTGGGCGGACAGCGGGTTTTGCTTATGAAGCCCACCACCTTTATGAACCTCTCAGGCGTATCTGTCAATGAGGCCATGCGCTATTACAAAATCCCGCCTGAGCGCACGCTTATCCTTTTGGACGACGTGTTTCAGGACATAGGCAGGCTGAGGCTGAGGCCAAAGGGCTCTTCCGGCGGACAAAACGGGATGCGCAATATAATAGATATGGCGGATTCTGAGGACTTTCCACGCATTAAAATAGGTGTGGGAGCAAGGCCAAACCCCAACTATGATTTAGCCGACTGGGTGCTGTCGAACTTCACCCAAAATGAGCGCAAGGAGCTGCAAAAGGCTCTTGATTCAGCCGCCGAGGCCGCCGAGCTGATTGTAAAGGGTGAATTTGAAGCGGCCAGAAATAAATTTAGCCACTAAACACCATGTGTTAGAGGCAACGCACATCAACATTGTGTAAAAATCCACACAACAACGGGGCTGATGTACGAACATCAGCCCCGTTAATATTTTATTGGTCGGTAGTGGCAGACCTATGTGTCTGCCCCAAATGACGTAAAAAGCCCGTCTTT
>JAISYX010000040.1 GCA_031269595.1 Oscillospiraceae bacterium | reverse complement strand
TTCTTTTCATAAATTAGGTCACTCCTGTAAAAAAATTTTGCAAAAGAGCAAGAATTGTTCATAGGCTGCACTGTTTTTCCTTTATAATAGATACATCAATTTTATGGAGGTAAGAATATGAAAAAGCTAATATCAATCACGCTTGCCATTGCGCTGCTTATAAGTATATCGGCAATTCTAAGCGGCTGCAACACAAAGGAAGCTCAAAAGGTGGGCGACACTCTGGATTTTGGCGGCTACAGCTGGCGCATTCTGGATATTACGGAGGGCAAGGCTCTTATTATAACAGAGGATATTATCGAGCTGCGCTACTTTGACACCAAAACCGACGATTTGCTTGCGCCCCGAAATTGGGCGACCTGCGAGCTGCGCCGCTACCTTAACGGCGAATTCTATAACAAATTCAGCTCAGATGAAAAGGCAAGGATAAGCGAGACAAAAAACACAACGCCGAACAATCCTGAACACGGCACAAATGGCGGCGCAGACACAACAGACAAGGTGTTTTTGCTGAGCGTAAACGAGGTAGAAACATACTTTAAAACTGTTAAGGATAGAATAGCAACCTATGAGGGCACGGCGAATTACTGGTGGCTGCGCTCGCCTGGCAGACGTGAATATGACACTGCGCACGTCTGGGTGCAGGGCGATATATTCTATTCCTTTCATGGGGAATATATGGGCATAAAGGGCGGTGTGCGCCCTGCTCTGTGGCTTACTTTATAAAGGCTATTGACATTTTAACATCTCCTGTGTTAAACTGATTTGCACTGCAGATTTAGTTTAGCACAGGAGGTGCTTTGCGTTGAACCCTATTCTCTTAGAGCACATAGGCAACATAGTCGATTACATAGAGGAGCATATCAAAGAGAGCCTTTCGCTGGAGGGGCTATCTGAGAGCCTATTTATTTCGCCATTTTATCTTAACCGTATTTTCTCTGCCATAACAGGTCAGCCCCTTATGCGCTATGTGAGCGGGCGCAAGCTCATGTGCTCCTTAGAGGAGCTGCTTAACACAGATATGCGCATAATAGATATAGCAAACGAATATGGCTATAGCTTTGAAAATTCCTACATACGTGCATTTAAGCGGGAGTTCGGTCTTGCTCCCAACGAATATCGAAAGTCAAGATGTGAACTCAGCCTCACGGCGGCAATCAATTTGAATCAGCTGGCCGCAATTAACGAGCAGTCTATTTTAATCAAGCCTAAAATGGTGGTTAAGCCTGAATTTAGCCTTGCAGGCCTGCAAACCCGCATGAGCGTAACTGATAATCTGGAAAACGCAGGCATAACAGACTTTGCCAATGAGTTTATTGCTAATCACATGCAGTGTATTCCTGATATTGTTGACAAGAACAGCTATTATGGATATGTGGAATCTCTTGCTGAACACACCGCTTTTAGTTATACGGCAGCCTTTGAGATAAGCAGCTCCGCCATAGTCCCCACGGGCTATGTCAAGCACACTCTGCCCTCAAGCAAATACTGGGTGTTTAGGTTTGTGGCTCTGCACTCCCCCGCCTGTATTACACAAAAAGAGTACCATCACATGTTTTATCTGATACGTGATTGGTTCAAACTGGGCGGGCTGGATTTATCATTTCCAATGCACTTTGAGCGCATAGACGGAACAATTTGCACTAACAATTATTGCGAAATTGACTTATACTATCCTGTGAATAATTGTTGATTTATGTTAAAAGTTTAAAAGACAGCCTCCTCACCCAAAAGAGGAGGTTTAGTTTTTGAAGGCACAAAAGGTAGAAACGTAGGCGCAGCAGTCACTTTTTCATACTCTATTGGTGTGCGTGGTCTCTAACACATGGTGTTTTCAAGTTTGACATTTCTTTAAAATATTGATATAATATATGCGTAAAAGCTTGTAAAAAGAACATGAAAGAGCCGTGATTTTTAATGAATTTAGAAGAAAAAACTGTTTTAGAGCAATATATTTACAAGGGCAGAATAATCAACCTGCGTGTGGATGAAATCACCCTGCCAAACGGTGCACCGGCCAAACGTGAGGTTGTGGAGCACCACGGGGGCGTCTGCGTCGCCCCTTTAACAGCAGAGGGAGAGCTTATATTTGTGCGGCAATTTAGGTATCCTTATAAAGAGGTGCTTCTTGAGCTGCCCGCCGGCAAACTGGAAAAGGGCGAAGAGCCTCTTGCAGCAGGCCTTAGGGAATTAAAGGAAGAAACGGGCGCAGAAGCCCTAAATGTAACAGATTTAGGCAAGCTCTACCCCAGCCCGGGATATTGCGGCGAGGTTATTCATATGTATTTATCAGAAGTGGCGGCCATTGGCAAAACCAATCCTGATGAAGATGAATTCCTTGAAACAGTTACAATCCCCCTTGAAAAGGCCGTTCAAATGGTTATAGATGGGGAGATAAGGGACGCTAAAACTCAGGTTATGGTTTTAAAAATTGCACGCCTCTTAAATAAATAGTAAGAGGTGTCCATCATGAAGAAATCCATTATTTTAGCATTATCCATCGCTTGCATTTTGCTTAGCCTTACAGCGTGTAATGGCATCAGCCTGCCCAATTTTACGGGCGATTCCTCCCCCCTCAGCAGTGATTCTCAGCCTTTAACAGCGGATGAGGAGGCCGCTGAGCTCTCTGGATACACAGAGCTTTTAGATGAAATTAAAGGCTTGCCTCAGGATTTTGCAGACCGCAGCATAGAGGTTCTGCGCACAGCAGTGGATATTGTAAATTGGGTTGAGACCTATCCTGTGCCAAAGGATACGCTTCTCAAGGCCTCCAAGGCCTATTTAAGCAAGCTAAACGGCGAGGAGCTTGCCGCCTTTGCCAAAAATTATGACGAGGTGGACTCTGCCTCTCGCAAGCTGGTTGATGGCTCACAAAATGTGCTTAGCTTAATAAGCGAGCTTAACCTTGATTTAAAGTTTAAAGCCTATTCGCCGGAGCTGTTTGAAAACTTTAGTGCTGCGAATAGAGTTTTGCTTGCGGGGAATGCTTAATATAAAAGTAAATTTACTGTAAAATCGCCTAAAATTGGTATTAAAAAGAAACAAATTACAAAAATGTAATAACTTTTTTAAGTTTTTTATGTAGAAAATTGAGGAAAATAATTTTTTAAAATAATTTTTTGCGCCGAAAATCAATAAATAAATTATAATAAAAATCTATTTTATATCGATAAAGAGCAAATAACTCGGGTAAATTAAAGTTGAAAATTTTTTGTAATAACTTTAAAAGACATATTGACAATTTGATTACAGATTTGATATAATCAGTAATAAAACCAAATTGCGGTCTTGTACCTTAGTATATATGCTCTTCAATATTCATGAGATTGAGGAAAGTTTGAAAGAAAGGAAACGTGTCATCGCAGACAAAAGCAACAGCTCATTCTAATGAGTGCCTGCCGCTGTCTCCGGCACATGGTGTCAATAATGGGTATCTTTAATAGGAAGAAAAAACAGAAAGCGGAGGCGGCCTCTTTAGGCTTTGGTGTTGTAGAGGATAGCTCTGTCCTGCCAAACACTATAACTCTTAGGGAGTATATCCGCTCTGAACTCGACATGAACGCCTTTTTTGTCATTATAGCTCAGGTTAACGAGGCGGTTAAAAACACCGAGACAAACAAACTGCCAACAGCAAACCTTGTCATGGATTTAGATAACGTGTTTGTTAACGAGAACAACAAGGAGCTTATTATAACCTATCAGCCCAATGCAAAGCGCAACACCGACCCTCTGCGCTTTGTCAATGATATTGTATTTACAGCCGTGTTCCGCATGGAGCAGGATATGCAGTATGTCTCTTCCTTTATAACCTTCCTGCGCCAAATGCCCACCTATAGCTGGCAAACCATGGAACAATATTTAAACAACAACCACCCCGAGACCTTTGCTATGCTTCCAAGCAACCAGGCCGAAGCAGCTGCACCGGCCGCTCCCTCCTGGCAGCAATATACACCGGAGCAGCCCAGCGTTCAGGCACCCGATTTTGTGCCCTCTGCTGCCCCTGCAAGCCCCTTTAATCAGGCGCAGGGCGTAATTCCCCAAACGCCCTTTAACGTTGTTCAAGAGCCTGCCGCGCCCACTCCTGCGTGGGGTGCGCAGCAACCTGCTTTTGACCCTCAGGCTATATTTACGCCCCCTGTAGCAGAGCCTATAGCTCCTGTAGTGCCCCAGCCTGATTTTGCCGCACCGCCTGTTCAAAACGATTTTGCTGTGCCTCAGGTGCAATTTACCCCTGACACAGCTGATACTCAATTGCAGTTTGCACCCACCCCTGAGCCTGTTTTTGAGACCCTGGAAGAGCCGTACACTGTCCCTGTAGCAGAAGCACCGTCCGAGCCTATCCAAACAATTGAGACTATCGAAAGCCCTGACATAATTGAAGAGGCTCAGCCCGAATTTGACGAGCTGCCCGACTTCCGCTCTGAGGCTGTAACTCAGATATTCACAGGCATAAACGGTGTATTTGAGGCCTCCGACTTTAGTGCTCAGCCATCATTTATCGTCCCTGAAATTGCCCCTATTCCCGCTCAAGCCGAACCCGTAATAGAAGAGCTCCCATTTGAAGAGCCTGTTATAGAGCCCATTCCAGAGCTTGTAATACCCGAACCTGAGCCAGAACCAGTTGTTCAAGAGGAACTTCCCGTTGCCGAGCCTGTGGCTGAGCTTGCTCCTGTAGAAGAGCCTGCTCCCGAGCCTGAGGAGGCCGCAGCAGAGGTTACTTCCGCTCTGTTCCAAACTCCCGATGATTTTATACTTGCTGTTTTGCAGGCTAACGAGGAGGTTCACGCACAGTTTGCAGTGCTTCCAACTATAGAAGAGCCCGCACCTGTAGCAGAGCCCGAGCCATTGCCTGAGCCTGAACCAGTTTGGGCCGGACCTAAGTCGGCCGTGCTGGATGGCTTGGAGTTTGCAGGAGTTGCCGCAGACAACGGTGTCTCTCTTTACCTTGAGGAGGCTGTGCCCTTTGTTTCTGCACCTGTAAGCCAGCCTATCATATTTGAAAAGGCGGCCGAAGAGCCTGAGGCAATTGAGGTTGTCTCTGAATACGCCGGTACAACTGTGTTAAGCGAAGAGGAGGAGTATCCTAACGACTTTTCAAGCGGCTACACTGAGGTGCTCTTTGGAGCTCCTACAGGCCAGCTTGATATTAAGTTCCCCACTCTTATGAGAATGCGCACAGGTGAGATAATCTCTGTTGACAAGCCTGTGTTTAGAATAGGCAAGGAAAAGAGCTATGTTGATTACTTTGTAACAGACAACAACGCTATAAGCCGCAGCCATGCAGATATACTAAGCCGCAGCGGCAAATACTTTATCTTAGATAACAATTCCACTAACAAAACCTATATTAACGGCACAGTTATTCCTATTATGAAAGAGGTTGAAATCCTAGACGGCACGGTGTTAAAGCTGGCAAATGAGGAGTTTAAGTTTAAGCTGTAGAGCAATTTATAATTCATAATGTGCAATGCATAATGCATAATTAAAGGGGAATTTGCTAACGCAAATTTAAAATGAAAAGTAATTTATCGCAGGAGTGTTGACTGGGAACTTCTAGTTTCTAGCCTCTAGCTTCTAGCATCTAGTGGGGGGGGAACATTGGCCAATGAAA
>JAISYX010000039.1 GCA_031269595.1 Oscillospiraceae bacterium | reverse complement strand
AACCTTTTAATCAAAATTTGCCTTCATTTTCAACTTTTTATTTTCAATTTTCAATTATTTAAAATAAAGCTTGCGTTTGTTCATTTTTTGTGTTATGCTAAGTTTAGTCAAGTTGATTGACAAATTTCTCCGCTAAAAATGCGGAGTAGAGGAGGATAACAATAATGAGAAGTTTTACTATTTTAGACCTGCAATATGCCCATAGATTTTATGGTTTCAAGGGAGAGGCTCAATATTTACACGGACATACCGGCATACTGACACTGGAGGTTGAGGATACTATCAACGAAGGCGTTAATATGACATTCCCCTGTAATGAAATCAAAAAAACCGCTTGGGAAGTTTTGCAAAACTTTGACCACGCATTGGTTTTAAGGGCAGATGACCCCTTACTTCCTGCAATTCTTGGTGTTTATGAAGAGCAAGGCATTAAAAACGGAGCACCAAGCAACAAGCAAAAAGGCCCTGCGTTTAAAACAGAGCTGGCAACAGCATATCCCGAATGCCGTTTGGTAGTTACCAAAGAGACAATGACTGTTGAAGGTATGATTAAAATCGTTTATGATTTATTGAAAGATAAGCTGAACATCGTAAAAATCACCTTTACCAGCGGAGTAAACGGTGCTATACAGGAGTATGCCAAAGGGCCTGCAAAAGACCGTTGCCCGCTGTGCGGCATAGCACTGAACGAAAACGGCGTGTGTCCAAAATGTGGATACAAGAAATAGAAAAAAGCTGATAAAACCACGGACATTCTCAAGTAGGAATGCCCGTGGTTTTTGTTGTTAATAGGGTATCGCTAAAAAATGTAGGGGTCACGGCTTGCCTGACCCGTTTTATTTTAGCACGCAGCTTGGGTCAGGAAAGCCATGACCCCTACGAACCTTTGAATCAAAATTTGCGTAGCAAATTTACCATTAATTCCGAATTACGAATTATACATTATAGTGCCACTTAACGCCCTGTGCTGTGTCCTCTAGCACTACATTTCTGGCCTTAAGCTCGTCACGTATGCGGTCGGCCTCAGCCCAGTTTTTGGAGCTGCGAGCCTGTGTGCGCTGCTCTATTAGTGCGTCAATTTCGGCGTCTGATTCGCTTGTCTCCTCCTTGGCATACAACAGGCCTAAGACATCCGTCAGCTCGTTAAATAGGCTTAGTGCCTGCTCCGCCAAGGCCTTTGAGGGCTGCTCGGCTATCAGTCCGTTGACATAGCGCACCAGCTCAAATATTACCGAGATGCCCGCTGCGGTGTTAAAATCATCATCCATGTGGCTTATAAAGCTCTCTCTGTAGCTCTCCAGCTTAGCGGCGATTTTGGGGCTTACAGCCTCCTCTGCGGCTGCGTTGGCTATGGTGAACTCCAAGCTGCGTTTAAAGTTGTAAAGCCGCTCCAGAGCGGCCTTGCTCTGATTTAAAACATCAATGGAATAGTTAATTGGGCTGCGATAGTGCGAGGCCAGCATAAAGTAGCGTATAGTCTCGTAGCCAAAGGCTGCGGCGGCCTCACGCACGGTTTTAAAATTGCCCAGAGATTTAGACATTTTCTGGTTATCAATGTTGATAAAGCCGTTGTGCATCCAATAGCGGGCAAAGGGCACGCCGTTGCAGGCCTCAGATTGGGCTATCTCATTCTCGTGGTGGGGGAAGATAAGGTCCTCGCCCCCTGCGTGTATGTCTATGGTTTTGCCTAAGTAGCGGCGTGACATGGCCGAGCACTCGATATGCCAGCCCGGGCGTCCCTGCCCCCAAGGGGAATCCCAATAGGGCTCACCTGGCTTTGCGGCCTTCCACAGGGCAAAGTCCATTGGGTCTTCCTTTTGCTCACCCACGGCTATTCTTGCGCCGGATTGCAGTGCCTCCAAGGGCTGATGTGAGAGCTTGCCGTACTCCTCAAACTTGCCTGTTCTGTAATATACATCGCCGCCATTGTTATAGGCAAAGCCTTTTTCTTCAAGGGTTTTGATTATATCTATAATTTCTTCAATATTCTCGGTAGCCTTGGGGTGAACCGTGGCCTCACGTATGCCCAAGCCCTTGGCATCCTGCCAGAATTCGGCTATATATTTTTCAGTTATCTGGGTAAAAGCAACGCCCTCATCATTGGCTTTTTTGATTATCTTATCGTCAATGTCGGTGAAATTCTGCACAAAATCCACCTTGTTGCCCCTGTATTCCAGGTAGCGGCGAAAGGCATCAAATACGCAGAGAGGGCGGGCGTTGCCTATGTGTATAAAGTTATACACAGTAGGGCCGCAGGCATAAATTTTAAACTGATTTGGGCTAAGGGGGATTAGCTCCTCCTTTTTTGTTGTAAGGGTGTTATAAATTTTCATAAATTTGACCTCCTCAATTATTAAATAACATAATTATCAGCCGATTCATAGGCATCTGACATTTTTTGCAGCTTGTTCTCAAGGGCTTGTATTTTGCGCTCTGTAGTGCAAATTTCTTGCCATACAGGGTCTGAATAGTGAATTTGATCCATGCTGTCGGGCTTTATTCCGTCTATGCGCACAACTCTTGCGGGCACTCCCACCGCCGTGGCATTTTCCGGCACAGCCTCCAGCACCACCGCACCGGCGGCGATTCTTGCGTTATCTCCAACGGTAAAGGGGCCAAGCACTTTAGCTCCTGCACCTATAAGCACATTGTTGCCTATGGTGGGGTGGCGTTTGCCTGTCTCTTTGCCTGTGCCGCCCAGCGTTACCCCCTGATATATGGTGCAGTTGTCGCCTATCACGGTGGTTTCGCCTATTACAACGCCTGTGCCGTGGTCTATCATAAGATTTTTGCCTATGGTTGCCCCCGGGTGTATCTCTATGCCTGTTCTGCGGCGTGTGCGTTCTGAGAGCCAGCGGGCAACCAGAAGTATGCCCTTTTGATAAAACCAATGAGCCTTGCGGTGGCGCATTACCGCCTTGTAGCCCGGGTAGAGGAACATAACCTCAAGCGGAGAGCGGGCGGCAGGGTCACGCTCCATTATTTCTGCTATTAAATCTTTACTGTATTGTGACATGTTAAACACCATGTGTTAGAGAGCCCGCACACCAATAATATATGAAAAAATCATCCTCTGCGCCTGCGTCTCTACCTTTCGCACTTTTTAAACTAAGCTAGAGAGCCCGCACTAAATGCATGTTTGCGTGGGTCTCTATGTCCTTTCTAATACTAACATCCAATAAAAAGCGTTCTATCGAATGACGCACCGCAAAAGCGGTGCTATGCTGTTGCTTGACTATATATACATGAGTAAGCTTCTACTGCTGAACGGTTGACAGACAAAAGGGGTGTCCTGCGGGGTCAAGCATAACAGTGGAGTCGTTATGATATTGAATATCCGCCTTTTTTGCACCGTAGGTTATAGCTTGTTCAACTGACACATCCAAGTTCTCTACAAAAAAATCTATATGAGCCATCTGCTGTTGTTTTCCCGCTGTCCACGGCCATACAGGCCTTTCATAATTTTCTACTGTTTGAAACACAAGCATAATCCCTTGCGGGGTATGGATAGCCGCCCATTCATCAGTAGAAATTGTTTTTTCAAGCCCCAGTAATTTCACATAAAAATCTGCTAATTCATTTGCGTTTCGGCAATCAAAAGTTATACCAATTATAGATTTAACCATCTGTTATCCCTCGCATTCAAATTCTAATTTATCCGGCTTGCCCATATTTGGCTTTTTAAAAAGAAAAGCCCCCATTGGCAAAGACCAACGAAGGCGGTGTTTCCGCGGTTCCACTTCTGTTTATAGCTTAAAACGTTAACGCCGTTATACGCAGGGGCATTGCCTCCCCCGTGCTTAGCGGGCGCATTCAGCAAACCGCTCCCATGCCGCACTCTCAGCCCGATTTACTCGTGTGCGGCCTCTCTGTTGGTGCTTTAGCCTGCCTACTATTCCCGCCTTAACGCATTTTATATTTTATTTTTATTATATGTTATGATAACACAAAATTTGCGTGAATGCAACAAAAACTCAAAATAAATAGCCCTTGCAAAGCCTGCGCTTTTAATATATAATAGAAGTACCAAAAATCGTACAGCAAAGCAGGTGATTTAATGCCCGGGAGTGCAAATCAAAAAATCAAGCTATTGTATCTTAACGATATTCTGCTCAGGGAGACAGACGAGGAGCACCCCTTAACCGCAAATGAGCTTTGCGAGCTGCTGGAGCAACGTTACGGCATTAAAGCAGAGCGCAAGTCTATCTATGCGGATTTAAACACACTCAACGAATACGGCACAGAGGTTCAAAAAACCCACTATCCAAGGCAGGGGGTTTTTACCTCTCAGCACGATTTTGAGCCCGCCGAGCTGCGTATGCTCATGGACGCTGTGCAGGCCTCCAGCTTTATAAGCGTGCGCAAAACCAAAAAGCTCCTTGCAAAGCTGGGGCGCACCGTTAGCAAATATCAGGCTGAGGATTTGCAGAAGCATGTGTTCATAAGCAAGGGTGTCAAAAGCGAAAATGAGGAGATTTATTACAATATAGACAAGCTGCAAAAGGCTGTAAATCAGGGCTGCAAGATTAAATTTACATATCATCGCAGAAGAATAGTTAACAGCATTCCTGTTAAGGATGTAGGCAAGGTGTTCACCTTTAGCCCCTATGCAATGATATGGAACAGCGATAAATACTATCTTGTGGGCAATTATGAAAAGTATGATAATCTAAGCCATTTCAGAATAGACAGAATACGAAAGATAACCCTTTTAAAAGAGCCTGTGCGTCCCTTTTGTGAGGTGAGCGAGTATGAGGATGTGTTTGATACCGCCGATTATGCCTCTAAGCTCTTTAACATGTACAGCGGTGAGGAGGAGCAGATAGAGCTGCTGTGTAAAAACGAGCTACTAGATGTAATTATAGACCGCTACGGGCTTAATATCCCATATAAACAGGTGGATAGGGAACATTTTAGTGTGCGCATAAAGGTGCAAATAAGCGAGGGCTTAATAGCCTGGTTAATGGAATTTGGCGGCGGCATAAGGGTTTTAGAGCCCAAAAGCCTGATTGACGCAGCAAGAGCAAAGGCAAGGCTAATTGCGGAATGCTATGGGGTTGTTTAATTCGTAATTCGTAATTAATGGTGAATTTGCTACGCAAATTTTGATTAAAGGGTGTAACAAGCATGAGCAACATAATAATTATAGGCGGCGGGGCTTCTGGGTTTATGGCGGCTATTACTGCGGCACAGGAGCTTAAGGCTGCGGGAAAAGCCGCCGAAATCACCATTCTTGAGCGGTTGGAGAGAGTGGGCAAAAAGCTTATTGCCACGGGCAACGGCACTTGTAACATCACAAATATCGCCTGCACTCCCAAGCACTACCACGGCGGGGAGAGGGCTAAAATTCAGGCTGTGCTGGAGGCCTTTCCTCCCACGGCTACAATGGAGTTTTTTAACAGCATAGGCGTGCTCTGTAAGGTGGAAGCTGAGGGAGAGAGGGTATATCCTTACTCCCTGCAAGCCTCCTCTGTGCTGGATTGTCTGCGGGCACAGGCCAGCCGTTTAGGCATAAAAGAACGCTGCGGAGCAGAGGTAACAGCTATCAAGGCCGAAAAGGGCAAGTTGGCACTCAGGCTTAATAATGAACAGTTTTTGGCAGATGCCGTAATCTTTGCAGCGGGGGGCAAGGCGGCGCAGAATCTCGGAGGAGTTGAGAGCGGATACAGGCTATTGCAGGGCTTGGGTCACAGCCTTAAGGAGCTGTTCCCATCACTGGTACAGGTGCGATGTCCCTCTCCTGTGTGCAAATCCTTAAAGGGGATAAAGCAGGAGGGTAGAGCCTCTGTGCTGGTTGACGGCAAGGTCTTGCGCACTCAGAGCGGGGAGATACTCTTTACAGAATACGGCCTTTCAGGGCCGCCTATCTTGCAGCTCTCACGCCTTGTCAGCGAATTTCATCAAACAGGCGGCATTAACGGGCAAAAGCGGCGCAGCTTGCAAATCTCACTTAACCTTATGCCCGAATACACGCCCCTTGAGATAGCGGGGCTAATCAAAGCCAGAGCGGAGCTTTTGGGCGCAGAGCCTGTGCTAGATCTGCTTACAGGCACTCTTAACAAACGGCTGGGACAGGCCTTGCTCAAGGCGGTGGGAGTAAGCCCGCTCTCACGGAGCGCAAGCAGCATCAGCTCTTATGAAATCAAGCTTCTTGCACAGACAATTACAGACTGGCGGTTGGAGACCTCAGGGGTGACGGGCTGGAACAACGCACAGGTAACGGCGGGGGGCATTCCCCTTGAGGAGATTGACGTGCGCACCATGGAATCCTTGAAGGTGAAGGGGCTTTATATAACAGGCGAGGTTTTGGACGCAGACGGCGATTGCGGTGGCTTTAACCTGCAATGGGCATGGAGCACAGGACATATTGCAGGAAAAGCCGCAGCAAAATTGCTGCTGCAATTTTGCAGTGAAGAGTGAAGAGTGAAAGGTGAAAAGTGAAGAGTGATGGTGGATTTGCTGCGCAAATTTTGATTAAAAAAAGAAATACATTTTTACGCCACTCATCACAAGGCTGGCAAATCCAGATTTTTGCTCTGCGTGGTTCCCTCTAAGAGTGAGGCTGGGCTGGCTCCCTCTTGGAGGGAGCTGTCACCGCATGGTGACTGAGGGAGGGTGGCGCAGGCCTTGCGGCTTAGCTGTTCTGATATTTTAGTGTGGCCGCATAGTTAACCAATATTTTAATCAAAATTGGCGTAGCAAATTCACCATTAATTACGAATTACGCATTAATTTTGCATTATAAATTAAATAAAAGTTAGGAAACAACAATGCTTATAATCAACAACATATCTCTGCGTCCTGAACAGGGCGAGCACCTTTTAACACCCAAGGCGGCGGATGCTTTAAAAATTCCGCCTCAGAGCATACGCTCTGTTAAGATACTCAAACGCTCGGCAGATGCCCGCAAAAAGTATGACATACGCCTGCACTACAGCCTTGCAGTTAGCCTTAACTGCGATGAACAGGCTGTGCTGGAGTGCAACCCTAAGCTGCTAAGCTACGAGCCATATGTATATAATCTGCCCCAGAACACAGGCAGAGTGCAGCATCCTGTGGTGGTTGGAAGCGGTCCTGCCGGCCTATTTGCGGGGCTTATTCTGGCAGAGGCAGGCTTGAATCCTCTTATACTGGAACGGGGCAAGCCTGTGGATTTGCGACGCAAGGATGTGCAAGCTCTCTTCAACACGGGTGAGCTTAACCCTGAATCCAACGTGCAGTTTGGAGAGGGCGGCGCAGGCACATTTTCAGACGGCAAGCTAACCACAGGCACAAAGAATCCCCGCTCTGCCAAGGTTATTGAGGAGTTTATCAAGGCTGGAGCACCCGCCGAGATTGCATATCAGGCCAAGCCCCACATAGGCACAGATTATCTTATGCGTGTGGTAAAGGGCTTGCGTGAGCGCATTGAGGCTCTGGGCGGCCGCTTTCTCTTCCAAACTAAGCTGGAGGGGCTTATTCTGCGTGAGGGCAGGCTCTGCGCCCTGCGTGCAGGAGGGGCTGAAATAGAGGCGGATGCCATTATTCTAGCCATAGGCCATTCGGCAAGAGATACCTTTGAAATGCTGCTGGAATCCGGAGTTCCCATGGAGGCAAAGCCCTTCTCTGTAGGCGCAAGAATAGAGCACCCACAGGCTCTTATTGACAGCATACAATACGGCAGCTTTGCAGGCAGTCCAGCCCTTGGTGCGGCTGATTACAAGCTGGCAGTGCATCTGCCAAACGGCAGGGGAGTTTACACCTTTTGCATGTGCCCGGGCGGACAGGTTGTGGCGGCCGCCTCTGAGAGCGGTGGCATTTGCACAAACGGCATGAGCCTTTTTGCACGCAAGGCAGCAAATGCCAATTCTGCCCTTTTGGTGGGGGTTAATCCTGAGGATTTCGGCTCATCGCACCCCTTGGCGGGGATGGAATTCCAGCGCAAAATAGAAGCTGCCGCCTATAAACTAAGCGGCAGCTACAGAGCCCCTGCACAGCTGGCAGGTGACCTTATTGCAAACAGGACTTCAAAGCGTTTGGGCGCAGTAAGACCCAGCTATCACCCGGGAGTGCTGCTGGGCGAGCTTAGCTGTCTGCCCGAATTTGTGCGCAGCTCCTTAGCTGCGGGCATTGCCGAAATGGAGAAGAAGCTCCGTGGCTTTGCCCTTGCAGATGCCGTTCTAACAGCCCCTGAGACCAGAAGCTCTTCCCCTGTGCGCATATTGCGGGGGGAGGATTTGCAGTCTGCTATAAAGGGCTTGTACCCCTGCGGAGAGGGTGCGGGCTATGCGGGAGGGATAATCTCCGCCGCAGTAGATGGGATTTTGTGCGCTGAGGCGGTGCTAAACAAATGAAATCAGGGAGCGCAAAAGACAATTGCTCCCTGATTAACTTATTGCAACTTATTTGACATTATTCAAACTCAAACTCCACCCACATTGCAGGGCGAACACCTATGTAACCTTGATTGGCATCTCTACCTTCATACTTAATAACGCCTGTGGTATTTATATAAGCCACTTTATTAGTTCTTTCCCCCTGTGTCCTTAGCCACCATCTAACTTCGCTACCCTTTTCTTCTTTATTTTCTGGAATCCAATTTCTATCATGTTTCCTGTTGAATTTGTTTTTTTCTGTGAATCGTGCGATGCGATTACTTGTAGTTACAAAATACTGCTCAGCCTCGGTTATTGATAGCAAGAAAACCTGATCGTTTATTTTCTTTTCCGCATGAGTCCAATAACGTGGATTAGCATTGTTAATAATCTCGGTTTTAGCAATTCGATATTGTTGTGCCTCAGAGAAATATTTATTTAAAAAATCACTTTTACTGTTCAGGTAACGTCTCAAAGAACAATTTTCCCAACTGATTCCACGATAGGAAAGGGTCTCTTCATATTTTCTAAGTTCAATAGCATTTTCAGATAAAAGCAAAAGTTTTACTTTTTTACGGTTCTCCACTAATTCAGTTTTTATATCCAAAACAATCCATTTTATAGGCAAGTTATCATTATAATATCCAAAGCTTTTAATAGGATCTTGGTTGGCGTAAACTAAAGCCTCATGAGTTATTTTGCTATTTGGATTTGGTGTAAAGTGAGAACCTCCCGCAAAGCAGGCGTACTCTACTGTTTCTAAGCTTTCAGGCAAAAGACCATTCACTTGTGGGCAGCCCCAAAACGCACCAAACTCAATCTTCTTTATACCTTCTTCAAAATAAACTCTTATAAGTTCACGACATTGTGCAAAAGCATACTCTCCTATCGTTTTTACACTGCTGGGGATTGTAACTCTTTTTAACCACTGCTGCTCTGTAAACGCAAAGTTATTAACATTTATCTCCTCTATGTTGTTCGGTATAATTACATGCCAAAACACCTCTAATTTTTCACGTTCATCAGGGATTAACGACCCATCCTTCTCATAGTCTTCATATAAACGTTGAGTGAAAAAAGTCATGTCCTTAGGCTTATTCCATGAGGCATCTATGCATTTCTTAGGAGAAAAATGCTGATCCTCATAAAGTGTATTAAGCCATTGAATAACAAAATATTCGCCTATAATACTCGGGTCTCTTTTATACCATACATATCCTTCCTCCGTTTTTTTAAATTTGTGTTGATGCTCTACAAATAGGTTTCTTTTATGCTCATCTTCATTTAGATAAACTTCATATAGCTCAGGCAACAAATAGGGAAAATCCTTTTCAAGATTGAATTCTCCCATCATGGTGGCCATTGCATCAATAGTAATTGCAAGCTTAAACCACCACGAATCACTGGGATTTTCCTTATCGTCAAGAATCTCAATTAATCCACCTGCAATACTATATTTGCCTTCTAGGGTATCACGACCATACAAATAATCCAGCACTTCTTTTCTGCTTGTAACGGCTTTTTTATCTAAGTGAGCTTGTACGACCAATTCTGCATATAGCGGACGTTCAAAGTCATGATCTATATCTTTTATATCATCTATTATTTTATTGCACATTTTTTTGGAGCTTTGGAGCTTTTTATATCTGCTTTCTTTCTCGTCTTTCCACTCGCCCTTGCGCTTCTCTAGCTTTTTCACTGTATCTGCCCAATGCCTTACAATCTTAGGCATATCTTTTTTAATGGAATGTTTATAATCATCCAAATTTAGGGCATATGAGGGATTTCTTTTCGGTCGGTAAACAAAGTCATCCGGAAGTTCTTCAATCTCATCATCATACGCATCTCTTGCTATTAACAGTATACGATATATTTTTTTCTTTTTATTATAGTCGCCCCCTTGCAACTCACTGATAAATTTGTTAACAACCTCAATCTCATTCTCTATATAATCAATTACAAAAAGAAACCTTTTTTGATTTTGGCCTTCTTTAAGTGCAGCATGAAAACTTTGTATAGATAGTTCAACATGAAAATTGCTGTTGTAGCTCTTTTTAGGAAAAACCACAACCCACCCTTTTTTAATCATTTTTTCAACAAAGGCGTAGCATAGCTTAGATTTGCCAACACCACCCTTGCCAGCAACAATCCACCATTTTAAGTCTAAATGCTCTTCATAGTATCTCTTTTTGAAATCTCTTTTAGCTTTTTTGCTTTCTTTCTTGCAAAAATCTTCTAAAAGTTTCATCTCCTTTTTTCACCCTGTCAACTTGCAGTAAGGATTCCTGCAGTAATGATAGTTAACAAGCGATTCTTCTATATCCTCTTTTTTGTTAATTCCACTATAGTTTATAGATATTTTTTTAGCTTCTTTGCGCTTCTTTCTCAGTATAAGATTTTTTATTGGTACAAAGAGAGTTGTACCAATACTAAGGACAACTGTGACCACAATTCCAGTTAAAATACTCCAAGGAAGTTCTCTTAACCATTCCCAACACCGCTCCCAAACTCCAGTCAAAAAATCCAACATCCCAAACATCCTCCTCAATTTATGAGTATATCACACTCATTATCACGCACAAACCCACATTTTGTCAATTGACAAACCCACCAACATTTTTAGCAAAACATTGGTGGGTTTGAATAAAGTAAAACTTTTGAGAAGAATTTTGTCTTAATTGACCAAATTTTTACATAACCGCCTCAAAATAAGAGGCCGTGGGTATCTCTGCAACCACTACCCCCGCCGAAACAAGGCGGATGTTATCCACCTGTCTGCCCTGTGCATTATCTGCAATATATGTGGATATATATTGCGAGGTATCGCCAAGCTTGTTGCGGGAGAAGAACTCCCAAGCCATGTTGTTCTCGTTCCTGCTCCTGCCGTATTGCAACAGCAGATCATAGTTACCCTTTTTGTTCCTGCAAAGGCTCATTTTACCGTTAAGCACGTTAATCATCCCTTTAATTAGATTGTTATAGTCTTATTATAGGCAAATTAATGCGCAGATATTCCTTTAGGAGGTGTCAAAGCTGTGAGAAATTACAGACATGAAAATCATATACTTGCCGAGCTTTATTATAATGCTATATACAGCAATGAGGAAGAGGGTGTATCCGACATTTTAAAGGGGGATTCCCCTCCTCCTGTCATGGTCAATGAGCTGCGCAACAAGGTTCTTGGCTGCTATTATGAGCATGATGCCCTACTCTCAGAAGAGAGCAAGGCGGTGCTGGCACTTGCCCTTGATTCAAAATTTGAGCCAAGTGTAATAATTGACTTTTTGAGCAAGGCCGAAAAAGCGCATGTTGCCTCCATAGAGCAGAGCAAGTCCGAATGGCTCGCCTTTGCCGAGGAGTGCGAGCCTAAACTCAAGTCCTCAATTGTTAATATGGTTGACCGTTATGAGAATATAGGCGATTCCCTGTTTTTTAAACAGAAGAGCAGCACAGTCACCCTTGCGGCCTCTGATGCATTTGAGCGGGTGATATACCTTGAAAATGCCCAAATTGCCCCAAATTACAAGGCTGAGGACTGTCTGCACAATAACCTTGAAATAAGCAAAACCCCCAATGGCTATGTGGTGGAATTCACCCAAGAGGGTTATGAAATCACTGAGCCCAGTGACTTTGTTTCATCTATAACCTTTTCAGGCTTAAGTATAAAAATACGCTGCTTTAATTATTTTAATAGGCCAAGCTTGATGTATTTTACCCCATGGGACGCCATTTACCACGGCCTCAGCTCCATTTCAGATAAATTTACGGCTCTGGGTGCTGAGTATCTCAACAGCAAAGAGGAGGCTTTGCGTCCCCTTGCCGGATTTAGGCCTCTTAACATCCCTGTAACAGAGGATGACGAAAACGCCGCCATGCAGTTTAAGCTCTTGGCGGCGGAGGCCGGAGCAATAGACATAGCTGCTCTGGTTGAGCAATATATTGAAAATATAGGCACACGGGAGGGCAGCTCCTGCTGCCGCAGCATACAAAAAGAGCTTAACAAGGCCGCAAATGAGCCCCTCTTACGCCTGCTTTGGAGCAAGCTAAGAGAGGCCTCCGAGGAATATCCCCTGCGTATTGAATCAGAAATCCCCGCTAAGGAGCTCAAAGCAACACGTGAGCAGGTTACAAGCTACTTCCATGAGCAGGGATTTGAGGGGGAGTATCCAAGCTTTAAAAGGCTTGCACCCTTGCGTGGACTTCATTTGCTGTGGATTAATGAAAAGCCTGCGCTTAAATTTAATGAAAAGCACGTGGCAAGCTGCATTGACTGCTTTGAAGCTGCTTCCGGCGGCAAGCTGACCGTATCTTATTCTGTAAGCACTGTGTTTCTTAAGGAAAATCAGCTTGATTTATACGGGCAATTGGACGGCCTAAGCGGCTTTTTTGTTGATAAATCCCGACGTATGGCAAAGCACACCTGCTTTACGCTTCAAAATGCTCACACGCGTATTTGTCAAAACCCGAAGCTCGGCGTACACGTCCTGCGGCATGTACGGGTCAAAGTACCGTCCATCTTTCACAAGCCGCGCTATCGTTATGGCGTCCTTCTTATCGCATTTGGTGGGGCTGTTGTCGTCTAACTCTTTTGCCTTTTTCGTATGATACGGATTTACGCCTACCACCTTTAACCCTTGTTTTATCAGGTAATTCGCAAGCGTTTTCCAATAATGCCCTGTCGGTTCCATCCCGATTATCACGCAGTCAAACCTAATTTTCAAAACTTTGCTATTGCAAATTTCACGAATCTTTGATACAATAAACTCAAAGCCTTGGCGGTCATTGCGGAATGAAACGGCTTTGCCAACCTCAACTCCGCGATAATCCACGAACCTTGCCCATTGCACTGCCTTTGCTATGTCTACGCCGACTATCAGCGTACTTACTGTGATTTCCTCTAATCTCTGATTTGTTCGGTTCTTCATTTGCTTAAAATCTCCTTTGTATTTTTGATTTGTGACTTGCGGCCACTTATCAATTATACATTAGGGGATTTTATTTCGTCAAACCCCATTTTCACGGTTTACAGGAATGCTTTTGATTTCATTATATATGAAAACTGAATCGAGGGCAAATGTGTAAATTCGAAGCTGATTTTTCTGATTAAGTGTGTCTTAGAAGAAAAAATGGTTTTTTTGCTCTCAGATTATTTATCGAAAAATCGCATGATTGTCAGGATTATTGGCATTTTTGTAAATTGTACGCAAAAAGAGGTACGCCGACGAGGGTATCACGGGGACAAGCCTGAAAAAGCGCGAAGAGTTCAATAAAATGATTGAGGCCGCGCTGGCGGGGCAGTTTGACCTCATCGTCACAAAGGCGGTCAGCCGCTTTGCCCGTAATACGCTGGACAGCATCGCGACTATTCGCAAGCTGAAAGAAATCGGCGTGGGCGTGTATTTTGAGGAGATGAACATCAACACCCTCGAAAGCACAGGCGAATTGCTTATCACGATTCTCAGCGCAATCGCGCAGGAGGAAAGCAACAACATCAGCCAAAACGTCACTTGGGGCAAACGCAAGCGCGTCTTGGACGGCAAGGTTACGATGGCTTACAAGCGTTTTCTCGGCTACGACAAGGGTGAGAACGGCGAGCCTGTAATTGTCGAGAGCGAAGCCGTGACAGTGCGCCTGATTTACTCAAAGTTTCTCGTGGGGCATACATACCGTGAAATTGCGGCACGCCTCACCGAAAGCGGCATCCCTACTCCTGCTGGCAAGCAGAAATGGGCAGTGACTACGGTTCGTTCAATCCTGCAAAATGAAAAATATGCGGGAAACGCGATACTCCAAAAGACCTACACCGCCGACTTTCTCACCAAGCGTATGGTCAAAAACGACGGCTCGAAAATCCCGAAGCTCTTTGTCAAAAACAGCCATCCCGCCATTATCTCGGAGGAAATCTTTGAGGTGGTGCAGGATGAAATCCGTCGGCGCGAGGCATTGGGCAAAAAACTCAGTGGCTCGGGGATGTTTGTGGGCAAAATCTTTTGTGGCGAGTGTGGCGGCGTGTATGGTCACAAAACCCTGCATTCCAATAAGCCGTATAAAAAGGATGTTCTCCGTTGCAATAACCGCTACAAGAAAAAGGGCGCGGTCGCTTGCCGCATACCGCCGCATTTGACCTATGAACAGGCGCAGTCGGCGTTTATCAAGGCGTGGAATATGCTTGTCGCGGATAAATCCCGCTACATCGCCACATGCGAGGCGGCAATTGCGCTGGCGGAGGACACCTCCGCTTTTGATAAGCAAACAGCCCAAATCCTCGCCGAATATGACGAGGCAGAGGCTTTGCGGTTGGACTGCATCGCCGAGAACGCTAAAAATCCGCAAAATCAGGAGGAACATGAGAGGCGATATGATGAGTTGATTGAGCGAAAAATGAAATCCAAAATCGCGCTTGACAAGCTCACCGCCGAGAAACAAGCCCAAATCACCGGAAAAGTGAAGATGGCGCGGTTTCTCAAAATCCTGCAAACTGCCCAAAAACCGCTGGCCGCCTTTGATGAGCGGCTCTGGCGGGAAACGGCGGAGTCCATGACGGTATATTCCGCCGCAGACATAGCCGTCCACTTTACAAGTGGAACGGTGATAAATGTTGGCGTAGAATAAAACCGTAGAACCTTATATTTTAGCCGCTGGCACACGCTGGCGGCTTTTTCTATGGAAGACGAAATACGGCAAAGCATAAGCGTGGTGCATGGCTTGTTGCCGTGGTGCATATTATGGGCGGTAATTTGAGGCGTGGTGCATTGTTAGGCGCGGAAAAATTACCGTGGAAACAGTAAAACGCCAAAAAAACGCCGCCCATAGCCGCCGTAAAATAACGAAAAACCCCTGTTATACAGAGGTTTCACGTTGGTTGGTTACTGTTTCCAACCTGTTTCGATAACATGGCTGGGATGGATAGAATCGAACTATCACAGGTGGAGTCAAAGTCCACTGCCCTACCACTAGGCTACATCCCAATATTTTGTTTAAGCAGTGCTTTTACACACTGCTTAAACTGTATGGGGTGGATAATCGGGCTCGAACCGACGGCCTCCAGAGCCACAATCTGGCGCTCTAGCCTACTGAGCTATACCCACCACGCCTGGTGCGCCAAAAGGGACTCGAACCCCTGACCTACTGCTTAGAAGGCAGTTGCTCTATCCAGCTGAGCTATTGGCGCATTTTTATAATGGTAACAAACCCTGAAAGTGGCATAAAACAAGGCTTTTTAACCAGTTGCAAAAATAATGAATTTGCCTGAGCAACTGATTTTTTGCTAATCTGCCCTACTAACTACATTATTATACCGAAAATAATGGCGGGTGTCAATAGCTACAATTAAATTTTTGTATGGCAGTTTGTATCGTATTGAAGTTTTTATAATTTTTTTACTCCACCCAATACACACAATGTGTTTTAGCTGCTTGAAATATAGCGGCTTATCTTTTTATTTCAACTTAAGTTAATTCCATCCAGTTGCTCCCTATGGTGGCAAGCGTTTAGCTCATATGAACGCCCAACGCCTTTATCGTCGCTTTGTGCGCCGATTGGCGTTGACCGTCCAACATTCGCAAAACGCATAAGGGCGCACTTATACATTGCTACGCAATGTGCGCAACATTGTCGAATCTTGACAAGCCGTAACTGCATATCTTGTAATAAGATTATGTGTTGCGGGGGCAGAAAAGGGGCCCCCACAAAACGTCAGTTTTGTGGGGAGGAGGAGCAACCCCGCAGCATTGATATTTTCGCCGTTAGGCGGAAATTGATAAGCGAAGGGAGTTGCGACGATTTGGCAATATATCACTTTCACGTTGGGGTTGTGAGCCGTAAAACAGGGCGGTCTTCGGTGGCAGCCTCTGCCTATCGTGCGGGTGAGAAGTTGCGCAACGAAAATGACGGCGTAACGCATAACTATTCCGGCAGAAGCTCCGTTGAAGCGGTGGCGTACCGTGCAGGCGAACGTCTTACCGATGAGCAGGGCACAACCCACGACTACACCAATAAAAGAGGTGTTGTACACACCGAAATAATGCTACCCGATAATGCCCCAAGTACATTTTTCGACCGTGGCACGCTCTGGAACGCAGTAGAAAAATCCGAAAAGCGTTGCGATGCACAGACTGCACGTGATATAGACATCGCCCTGCCTGTGGAGTTTAGCCGAAGCGAACAAATCACCAT
>JAISYX010000090.1 GCA_031269595.1 Oscillospiraceae bacterium | reverse complement strand
TTTTTTGCAAATTGAGTAAGCTCAAAGCGTTGCTCTTCGCTTAACCAAACTTCTCTTGCTGTCATAATGATATACCTCGCTTTTTTATTTACAGTATATCATATGATTGATTGTATGTCGAGTTTTAGATGACAAGTGGTAGTAGGGGTTTTAACCCGACAAACCCATGCACTTTATTGGCAAGTTTTGAGTTGCATTTTTACTTTGTCTGTGCTATAATATAATTCACATTTTTATTTTTAAGGTTAGCTGGTTTGAAAACAAAAAGAAAGGTAGAGACGCAGGCACAACCTGTGAATTTCATGTAATATTGGTGTGCGGGCTCTCTAACACATGGTGTTATTATGGGACTTTTTGATAGTTTAGTAAAGGGTGTTACCGGCACCATAAAAAATGCGGCTGTAGACGCTGTCCGAAACTCTGTTTTAAACAATCAAGGGCAAAGCGGCGGATTTAGCAATCAATCGGGAGCAGCGGCAAATACTCCATATCAATCTGCACCTCAGCAGGTTGAGGCAGGCGGCCATACTGTGGGCTACTTCAAGGAGCTTCTGCATGCAAACTTTTCACCTGCCTATGTTATCAGAGAGAATGTCTCCCCCAGTGAATTAGGCGGCAGCGGCAGACCCTATGACTTTGTGCTGTTAAAAGAGGGCAGAATAGTTGGAGTAATCCCACTTGCCGAGCACAACAGAACCAACAACGCCGCTTGGAAAAATGCCCGTGAATCGGCCGAGAATGCGGGTATCCCCTTTATTAATTTTCACCTGCACATGCCAAACACAAAGGCATTTGTAATAGACCGTATTAACAGGCTTTTAGGTTAAAATCAGTTGGAGGGATGCGGTTTTCCGCTCCTACGTCGGGGTGAAGCATACGCCTTTAAATGCGTTGTAGGTCGCTGGTTTATGTTCAGCCCTGTGCCAGCAAATGCTGTCTTCAAAGCAATTCCCTCCAACTGTTTTTATAATTTGGGCATCTCTGCAAAAATGTAGGGGCAGACCTATGTGTCTGCCCTAAAGGCTAGATTTTACGGCAATCTGGGCAGACACATAGCTCTGCCCCTACAAACATAGAGAGTATATATCATAATGAACAGCATATTAAACGAACTTGCGTGGGACTCAGCTTGGGCTGAGTTCTTTGCGTATAAGAGCACTAAAGGTCACCTGAGCAAGCGGGATTCAGCTCAATTGAGTGAATTTATCGCCTCAGGGGCTTATTCCTCTGTAGTTGAGGGAATATTACAGGGCAAAGGCCTTTCAATTCCTGAAAAGAAATTGATTAACAAAATGGGCAAAACCAGCAAACGTGTTGTCTATAGCTTTAGCCCTGACGAAATGATGGTTTTAAAGCTCCTTAACTTCCTTTTGTGCCGCTATGACGATAAGCAGCCTGAGGGTGTGTACTCCTTTAGGCAGGGGGCGGGTGTGCACAGGGCAATAAAAAAGCTGGCCTCAATGCCTGATATAAACCACAAATGGTGCTATAAAGCCGATATATCCAACTATTTTGGAAGCATAGACATCTCTCTGCTTCTGCCCATATTAAAAGAGGTTTTGTTGGATGAGCCGCTCCTTTTCGCCTTCCTTAGTGAGCTGTTAAGCTGTGATGAAGCCATTTTTGAGGGCACAATAGTACATGAACCACGGGGTGTTATGGCAGGAACTCCTATCTCTCCGTTTTTGGCTAATCTGTATCTCGGCGAGCTGGATTCGCATTTCCTCTCCCTCGGTGTGCCATATGTGCGCTATTCCGATGATATAATATTGTTTGCCAATAGCAAAGAGGAGGCCGAGCAATACAAAAATGACCTTTACCGAATAATAACTAAATACAATTTATGCATCAACCCTGAAAAGGAACAGTTAAGCAGCCCCGACGAAGGCTGGACCTTTCTTGGAGTTGAATTTAACTGCGGCAAAATAGAGCTCTCGGAGGCGACAAAGTCTAAAATCAAGGGCAAAATAAGACGCAGAGCAAGCTCCCTGCGCCGCTGGATGCTGCGCAAAAATGCAGAGCCTAAGCGTGCCATGGGCGCAATGATGCGCACCTTTAACAGCAAATTTTTTGATTCTGACAATGCAAATGATTTAACCTGGTCACGCTGGTTTTTCCCTCTTGTAACGCAAGCTGAGGGCTTTAAGGAGATAGATTTGTATTTGCAGCAGTGGATACGCTGGATACCCACAGGACGGCACAGCAAGGCCAATTTTAACATATCCTATCAGGAATTAAAGGCGATGGGATACCGTTCCTTAGTACACGAATACTATGCATCAATGGCCTTTGACGCATAGGCGTTCAGGTTCATTTGGGCTGTGTTGCCCGCAAGCAATTCATAGTAGCCCTGAGAGGCTATCATAGCGGCGTTATCTCCGCACAAATTTAGGGGCGGGAAGTACAGCTTTAGCCCACGTTCTGCGCACCTTTGCTCCATTAACTCCCTAAGCCGCCTGTTTGCTGAAACGCCCCCAGCCAGCACAACAGTTGTAGCTCCTGTTTGCTCTGCTGCAAGCAGGGTTTTTTCTGTTAAAATCTCGGCTACCGCTCTTCTAAAGGATGCGCAAATGTCGTTAACCGGCAGCTCGCCGCCCTTTTGTTTGGTGTTATGTATAAGATTAACCACCGCCGTTTTAAGGCCGGAAAATGAAAAGTCCAGCGGCGAGCCCTCCACCTTGGGGCGAGGCAGTGTAAAGGCTGTATCCTTGCCAAGCTCTGCAAGCTCGTCCAGATGCACTCCTCCCGGGTAGGGTATGCCCATGCTGCGGGCGGCCTTATCGAAGGCCTCACCTGCGGCGTCGTCCCTTGTTTGACCGAGAATTTTAAATTTCGTGTAGCTCTCCGCCTGAATAATGTGGCTGTGCCCGCCTGAGACCACAAGGCAGAGAAAGGGCGGTTCAAGCTGTGGGTACGCAATGTAATTTGCCGCAATGTGTCCCCTTAAATGGTGCACGGGCACCAGAGGCAAGCCCTTTGAGAGTGCCAAGCCCTTCGCAAAATTCACGCCCACCAAAAGCGCACCGATTAAGCCCGGGGAGTTGGTAACGGCAATTGCGTCTAAGTCCTCAAGCTTAAGTGCGGCCTCGTCTAGGGCACCTTGGGTTACTCCGCAGATTGCCTCGGCGTGCATACGGGAAGCTATCTCCGGCACTACTCCGCCGTATATCTTGTGGGTTTCAACCTGTGAAGCTATAACGCTTGACAGCACTGTTCTGCCGTTGGCAACAACGGCGGCGGCTGTTTCATCGCACGATGATTCTATCGCAAGTATATTCATATTAACACCTATCTAAAATCCTTAATCATAATTAGTGCATCTTCGGCGGGGTCACGGTAAAAGCCCTTTCTCACGCCCTGAGTTTTATAACCCAATTTGGTATAAAGAGCTATGGCGGCCTCGTTGCTTTTTCTGACCTCCAGAGCAATGGAAGCCATGCCCTTTTCCAAGCTTAAAAGCAGCATAGCTGCTATGCCCCTGCGCCTGAACTGAGGCAGAACAGCCACATTTGTTATGCTGCCTTCCCCCTCCACTGCGTGCATACCTGCATAGGCAACTACCTTGCTATCAATAACAGCTACACGAAAGACAGCGTTGGGATTTGCAAGCTCCTCTTCTATGCTCTGCTTGCTCCAAGGGTGGGCAAAGCATGTATTTTCAAGCTCTGCAACGCCCTCAATATGTGATTCAGCCATCTGCTCAATGGTTATTCCCAAAAGCTTGGGCAAGAGCTCTATAAGGGCATTGTAAATCTCGTCTCTGGTGCTTCTATACTGCGCTAAATTGCCGCCGTAAGGGTCTGAAATGCCCCTGCCAAGCAGCAAGATTCTATCTGCTAAGGGGTGCTCAGGCAAGCTTAAAGCAAGCTTATTAAGGGCGTCGAAGTGCCCCGAATCTAATGCTATGTAGTAATCAAAAGCACCGCCTTGAATTTCTTCAAGGGTGAGCTGATGCGTGCTGTGGGCAAAAATATCCACGCCTATCTCAGCACAGGCATAAACCGCATTTTGAGCGGCAGAGAGGCCGTTGGAGGTGTATAAGCCCGCACTGCTGCAGCTTATATCCTTAAGACCCAAAAGCCCAAGCAAATGCCCGCAAAGCCCCTGAGCCATGGGGCTGCGGCAGGTGTTGCCGGAGCAGATGAAGATTATGTTTTTCAAATCAATTCCCCTCCTAGATGCTGGTTTTTTAAATTGAAAATTAAAAGTTGAAAATTGTGGTGATTTGCTGCGCAAATTTTGATTGAGGAGTTCGCAGGGTCGAATTGCATTCACCCGCAAAATTAAAGCTGTGCTCCGAGTAATAATGAAGCCGCAAAAGCTGCGTCATTGCGAGCAAATTTGAAAATTTAGTCTTTGCAAGGTAATAGGGACACGGCATCGTGCCCCTACTGATTTTAAAAATATAATACATAATTAATAGTGATTTGATACTCAAGTTTAATTAAAAAGTAGTTTAAGCTTAATTTATAGAGGGAACTGCAACTGGGCATTTTCTAGCTTCTAGGTAACCGCTGATTTAAAAAAACGAAAAAGTGTGATATAATAGAATAAAAAGCTAGGAGGGAAAATATGAGCTATCAGATGAGCATTGCAGATATAGAGTATGAAAATCGCAAG
>JAISYX010000075.1 GCA_031269595.1 Oscillospiraceae bacterium | reverse complement strand
TATGGGACTAGTTGAATGCAGAAAAAATCGAAAAGTTTTCAACATTATTGTTGAATTCCTTCTTCCTTCTGGTAATCCTTGTTTTTTTTATTGATTTTTTCAGCGGTTACCTAGCCTCTGATCTCTAGCCTCTATTATAGCATATTTCCAAATAAAAGTCAATTTTCGTGTGATTTAAGGCGGGATTTTATGGGCTAAAAATGGCTAAGGCATGGGCTTTGCGGAGGGGGTGATATGTTAACAAGAAGTTTACATATGGGGGTTTTAAAGTGAAAAGTGAAGAGTTGTGGTGGATTTGCTGCGCAAATTTTGATTAAAAAGTAGTTTAAGCTTAATTTATAGCGGGAACTGTGACTTGGCAATTTCTAGCCTCTAGCTTCTTGCTTCTAGTAGCGTGGCAAATTCACCTTCATTTTCAATTTTTCATTTTCAATTTTCAATTAACTACTACCCCTTCGCATCATACCAGGTTCTTCCCTCATGCACCTCTGCAAGCAGGGGTACTGCCAGCTTTGCGGCGTTTTGCATCTCTTGGCTTAGTATTATTGAGGCCTGCTCTGCCTCCTCCTTGGGTGCTTCTACAATAAGTTCATCGTGCACCTGTAGAATAAGCCTTGCCCGCAGCCCCTCCTCCTTTATGCGCTGATACACACGCACCATGGCAATTTTGATTATATCCGCAGCTGCGCCCTGTATAGGCATGTTGCGGGCAACTCTTTCGCCAAATGCACGGATATTCCCATTTGAGGAGCTAATCTCTGTAAGAGGGCGGCGGCGGCCAAACATGGTCTCTGCGTAGCCCCTCTCCTTTGCGTCCGCAACGGTGTGCTCCATGTAGCTTTGAACCCCTGTAAAGTTTTGCATGTATGCCTTGATAAACTGTGAGGCCTCATGCGTTGTAACGCCTATATCCTTGCCCAAGGAGAACGCACCTATGCCGTAAACTATGCCAAAATTAACTGCCTTTGCGCTGCTGCGCATTTGGGGCGTAACCAGTTCAGGAGGCATGTGGAATACCTGCGCAGCCGTGATTCTGTGTATATCCTCCCCCATGTTAAAGGAGCTTATCATAACAGGGTCAGCGGCAGCGTGAGCCAGCACTCTAAGCTCAATTTGGGAGTAGTCTGCATCACAGAGGGTATAGCCCTCTTCGGCAATAAAGAACTTGCGCATCTCGCTGCCCAGCTCTGTGCGCACGGGGATATTCTGCAAATTAGGCTCTGCAGAGCTGATTCTGCCTGTGCGTGTTTCGGTTTGGTTAAAGGTGGAGTGTATTCGTCCATCCTCGCCCACCACCTTGAGCAGGCCATCGCAATAGGTTGATTTAAGCTTTGCAAGCTGCCTGTATTCCAGAACGTCACGCACTATCTCATGCTCATATTTAAGCTCCTCCAGAACTTCGGCACTTGTGGAGTAGCCTGTCTTTGTCTTCTTGACAGGACGCAGTGCCATATCCTCAAACAGCACCTTACCCAGCTGCTTGGGTGAATTTATATTAAAGGCCACGCCCGCCGCCTCTATAATGCGCTTTTCCAGCTCCTTGATTTGAAGCTCCAGCTGCTTGCCAAACACCGCTATGCCACGGGAATCCACCCGTATGCCCACCCTTTCCATAAAGGAGAGAACCTCTGCCAGAGGCAGCTCTATATCCTGTAGCAGGCTCTCCATTTCATAGGCCTTGATTTTGCGCTCAAGTGCCTCTGTTAAGGCGGGAAGGGCGGCAGCTCTTATAACAGCGGCCTCTGTGCCCTCCTCCATGTATGGGAGGGCTATGCCATATTCGGCGCACAGCCGCTCAATTTGATAATCTCCTGCATTTGGGTTGATGAGATAGGCCGCAAGCAGGGTATCAAAGCCCGCTTTGGCAATGCTTATGCCATGCTCTGCCACAAAGCTGTGCAGTGTTTTTATATCGTGGGTGCAGATTTGAAGCTCCGGATTTTCCAGTATAGATTTAATGATAGCAGGCTCCTCCAGCCTGTGGACGCAGTCCTTTATGGTGAGGTAAGCTGTAGGCTCAGTGCTTGTATAATCCGGCAGAAGGAAGACCCTGCTCTCTTGTGAGACTGCCATTAGAATAGTAAAGCTGTCCGCTTCCTTTTCATAACTAAAGCTTGCGCCCTCCTGCGCCTGAGGATTGGGAAGCTCTGCGGCACTCAAGCCCAGCTTTTTAATAATTGAGAATAGCTCCAGCTTGCTCATAAGAGCAAGCATTTTTTGCCGCTCAGGCTCTTTTTGAGTAAGGCCAGAAATTTCAAGGCCAAGGGGTGCATCTCTGCGCACAGTGCCCAGCATATAGCTTAAAAAGGCATTTTCCTTGCTCTCAAGCAACTTATTGCGCACGCCTTCCTTTATATCAAGCTCCTCCAGATTATCATATATATATTGCAGCGAGCCGAATTTGCCTATAAGCTCCCCCGCTCCCTTTTCGCCTATGCCCTTAACCCCCGGGATGTTGTCGGAGGCGTCGCCTTGAATGGCCTTAATGTCGATAAGCTGCGGAGGCTCAACGCCGTATTTTTCTTTGATTGCAGGAATGTCGTAAAGGGTTGCCTCGGGACTGCCGTTTTTTGTGGTGAGCAGACGCACACTCACACAGTCGCTAACCAATTGTAGGGTGTCCCTATCACCTGTGGCTATGATGCACTCATCGCCTGATTTGCAGCACATTTCGGCCAGTGTGCCCAGAATGTCGTCTGCCTCCCAGCCCTCCAGCTTTAAAATAGGATAGCCCATGTACTCCAGCAGCTCCTGCAAAATTGGCATTTGCACAGCCAGCTCCTCAGGCATACCCTTGCGGTTAGCCTTATAGCCATCATAGGCCTTGTGGCGGAAGGTAGGCGCACGCATGTCAAAGGCAATGGCGACGGTGTCCGGCTGAACATCATCTTTGATTTTTTGCAGCATGGTTAAAAAGCCGTAAATGCCGTTTGTAAATATGCCCTCCTTTGTGCTTAAAAGGCGTATGCCGTAAAATGCACGGTTTAAAATACTGTTACCATCCAGAGCAAGCAGCTTCATATCTGTACCTCTAATCCTTTTTGTTATTGTAATTATAGCGGTTGGAACAAGCCTTACTACACTGTAACACCTAAAGCTTTACAGAGCAGTAGGGGATGATGTCCACATCATCCCGTGAACACCTGCGAGTTTCGAAAAAACGGGACGATGTGGACATCGTCCCCTACAAGCCGTGTACATTTTTTGATTTTAAAAGGTGCTACACTGCTATTATACACCATAATTGCGGTAAAAGCAACTAGCCATTGTTTTTGTAATTTAGCTTGAAATTTAGCGATACTAATGCTAAAATTATAAAAGACGGGCTTAACTTCAAGCCATTAGGAGAATGCTTATGATTACCATAACAAAAACCGCTCGCAACGAAATATACAAAATCGCCGCTTTTTTAGACAATTGCTGGCGTGCTGAATACAGCAAAATTGTCTCTCCTGATTTTCTGGGTGAGATGTCTGTGGACGAGCGATATGAAATGCTTCTCAACCGTTTTGATGGGAATATATCAGATTTTTTTGCCACGAGAGATGATGGCGGTTAATAGGTGCAGCTGTTTTTGGCAAGTCTTTTACAGAGAGCTACCCTAATGACGGCGAGATTTCGGCAATTTATCTGCGTCATGATTATATAGGCCACGGCCATGGCCACAAGCTTTTTACGGCAATTGAAGAGGCTTTGGCGGCTAATGGTTACGAATATTTTGTGCTTGATGTTCTCACCCAAAATACACGTGCCGTTGAATTTTATATAAAGCACGGTTACAATAAGGCGGCTCAAACAAAAGTAAGGCTTGGCGAGCATGAATATCCGCTGACTATATTTCGCAAGAGGAATAATCAGCTATAAGCAAGATTATTAAAGGCTTAGCACAACCGCTTTTATTCCGCAGTTGGATTAATATTGTTGATAGTAGGTGAGTTGCAATCAAATTATTGTTTTTATGCAGTCAAAATAAAAGGCGCAGCTTAACTGCCCAAAAAATATTAAATAATACAGCTGGCCTTGAAGTGCGCTCTGCCGGCACAGAGAGAAACGCACGAATTAAAGTAACGGGCGGTATGCTGGGCTGGGCAGATGTCATCTTCACAATGGAGAAAAAGCACACCAGCCGAATACAAGAAAAATACAAAACTGAGCTACAAAATAAGAGGGTCATATGCCTATATATTCCTGACGATTATGAATATATGGAGGAACAGCTTATAGAAATTATTAAAGAAAAGGTTGCAGAGCATTTGCGGTAAAAAATGAGATGCTCTGCCCCCTCACACATAGGCTAAATTTTATAGCGAAGAAAATTTTGTAAAACACTTGCAATTCACTTTAATATTTGATATAATGTTAAAGATTTATGCCGGTGTGATGGAATTGGCAGACGTGCTGGACTCAAAATCCAGTGGTGGCGACACCGTATCGGTTCGACCCCGATCACCGGCACCAAAAGCACCGCTTACAGCGGTTAAAATAAAAGATAAGACATAATAGATGTAAGGCGCACTGCAAGGTGCTTTTGTATTATTTCTTATGTCTTATCTTTTATCTATTATCTAAAACTCTCTCCTACAGACAATGCTCATCTTTTTATCAAACTATCACCTTCACTACCCCTTCAAAACCACCAGCCGCACTAAACAACTAACCATTGTTTTTATGCGGCTGTTTTTGTAATTTTATCATAATGAACAAAACTACGAAAGGCAGGTCAAAACAAATGCTTATTCGCAAGGCGGAACACCCCGATTTAAAAGGGCTGCTGGAATTATATACACAGCTCCACGATAACGATATACCAGAGCAAACAAAATCGCTTTTAAATTTGTGGGAAGAAATACTAAGCGACCGTCATCATCACATTTTGCTGGGGATTGTTGAGGGGCAAATTATTGCCACCTGCGTTATTGTTATTATTCCTAATCTAACGCAAAAGCAGCGGCCATATGCCTTTATTGAAAACGTGATTACACATTGTGATTTTCGCAAAAAAGGCTATGCTACGCAGCTTTTGAACACTGCAAAGGACATAGCCGTATTAAATCATTGCTATAAAATCATGCTTATGACAGGCTCGAAGGAAGAAAATATTCTAAATTTTTATAAAAAGTCCGGATATAATTGCAATGACAAAACCGCTTTTATTCAGTGGTTGGATTGATTCTTAGTTTTTCCTTGCTTGTAAAATTATGCAATGATGAATACCAACAACACCCATCACTCACTAGGTGAGTGATGGGTGTTGTTGGCGCGCCCGAAGGGATTCGAACCCCTGACCTTCTGATTCGTAGTCAGACACTCTATCCAGCTGAGCTACGAGCGCATATAAGTTGGAAGAACTCCCAACGAGATAATATCATAACACATTTACCCGAAGAATGCAAGATGTAATTTCAAACTTTTGCAAAAATTTTCAATTTTTTTATAAAACAGTTTGCGTAAAATCAAAAAATCCTTGACACAGCCCCAAATCCATGTTATTCTATTTTACATATTAACAACAGGAGGTAACACCATGCTTAAGCTATATATACTAGAAACAACCTCACACTCGTGCGCAAAAAATCGGCATGGTCTTATCTGATTCCTGCTGCTTTGCTAATTTTGTGCCCGAGCTGCTGTGCTCGGGCATTTTTGCGTCTTATACAGCAACACATTAACTATTATTTAGGATAATAGTTTGAAAAGGAACTAAGAAAGGAACGCAGGCAGCCCCACAAAACCCTCTTTACAGCGTTTTGTGTGCGGGCTCTCCTGACACATGGTGTCAATTATGATTGAATTACAGGGCAAATATAACACCGCAAAGGTGTTCACCAATAATCTTGAACCGGAGGCCGCCGCACAAATTATCAACCTGCTTAATCAGGAATTTGTGCAGCAGAGCAAAATCCGCATTATGCCCGATACCCACGCAGGTGCGGGCTGTACCATAGGCACAACAATGACAGTCTCTGAAAGGGTAGTTCCAAACCTTGTGGGTGTGGATATTGGCTGCGGCATGGAGACAGTCATACTCAAGGATAGGCAGATAGAGCTTCAAAGGCTGGATAAGGTTATACACGAATGTGTGCCCGCCGGCTTTGAGGTGCGCAGCACAATTCACCCGTATATGGAGGAGCTTGACCTCCGCAGGCTGCGCTGTGTTAAGCATGTCAACCTTGAGCGTGCAGAGCTTAGCTTGGGCACTCTGGGGGGAGGCAACCACTTTATCGAGCTGGATAAGGACGACGAGGGCAAGCTCTATCTGGTGGTGCATTCAGGCAGCAGAAATTTGGGCAAGCAGGTGGCGGATTACTATCAAAAAGCCGCTGTAAAGGACTTGCAAAAGCGCAGAAATGATACCTCTGCGCTTATCGCCGACTTAAAAAAGCAGGGACGTGAGCAGGATATTCAAACAGAGCTTTGCAAGCGTGAATTTTTAAAGGTGGATAAAAATCTGGCCTTTGTTGAGGGTCAGCTTTTTGAGGATTATATCCACGATATGAGCATAACTCAGCAGTATGCACTGCTTAACCGCAAGGCCATTGTGCGTGAGATTATGAAGCAGATGAAGCTCAAGGCAGAGGAGAGCTTTACAACCATTCACAATTATATTGATACAACAAGTATGATACTGCGCAAGGGAGCTATCTCCGCAGGTGCAGGTGAGCGTGTGCTTATTCCTATCAACATGCGTGACGGCAGCCTTATTTGTGTGGGCAAGGGCAACTCTGACTGGAACGAATCCGCACCCCACGGAGCAGGGCGTTTAATGAGCCGCTCGGCTGCAAAGGAGAGCATTACGCTAAGCCAATTTAAGGCCAGTATGGAGGGCATTTACTCCACCACAATAACCAAATCTACCATAGATGAAGCTCCCTTTGCCTATAAGCCCATGGATGAGATTATTGAAAATATAACCGAAACCGCAGAGATTGTGAAGATTATTAAGCCTATCTATAACTTTAAGGCGGCAGAGTGAGGTGTTAGAGCATGTCAAGCAAAAAGAAATCAAAGCTGTTAAAGCTGACAAAAGAAACCCCTGAGGCCCGCAAGCAGCGTGTTGCCTCAGGAGTTAAATTCCGTGCAGCTGTGTTTGAAAATAAGAAGAAAAAGAGCTTGGAAAAGGTGCTTAGGGATGAGGAGTAAGGCTACAAAAACGTGTCACGCCCCCAATTTTTGTGCACAATTCCCCTCTGCCCCACACACGCAAATTATCTTTACAATGATCTTTACATGTGGTATGATTGATGTAAAAATGGGAGGTCTTATGTATGAAAAAAACAATAAAAGCATTTGCCTTTGTAATGTTCTTGGTGTTTGTGCTTACCTCATGCAATGGCGGCGGAAGAAGCACGTCGAGCAATGCTGATACACAGGAGATTATTAAGGAAATCTATCCTAAGCCACAGAATGCATCATTTGGCGGCGATACTTTTTTTCTGGATAAGGTCAATCTTAAAATTTCTGCGGATGCAGATGTTTTTGCCGCAGAGCGTCTTTGCGCCGAGCTTAATAAAAACGGCATAGAAATAGACCCTTCTAATTCCGCCCCAATTACCTTATACTTGGGTCATGACGATTCGATTAAAAAGGAAATAGGCGCAGCAAAATTTGGGTTTGCCAGTGAGCCGGAGGGATATAAAATATCGGTAAAAGAGGATAAGATTGTCCTCCTTGGAGCTGATGCAGACGGTGATTTTAACGCCGTTGCTTCCTTCTGCCAGCTGCTTAACAATGGCTATATTGCGCAGTGTGAGGTTTCTGATTATCCGACTGTGCCGATGAGGGGCGTTATCGAGGGCTTTTACGGCACCCCTTGGAGCCATGCCGACCGGCTGTCTATGCTGGATTTTATGGGCGATTTCAAGATGAACACTATGATTTTTGCGCCAAAAGACGATCTTAAGCATTTAAGTGGGTGGCGGGAATATTATACCTCTGAAGAGCTTGCTGTGTTTAAAGAATTACTTTCCGGTGCCAATAAAAACCATGTAGATTTTGTGTATGCAATATCTCCAGGGGGCGATTTTGCCAAAGGCGGGGCATATGCAAAAGATTTTGATACCCTTATGAAAAAATGTGAAAGCCTGTATGATATAGGTGTGCGCAATTTTGCAATATTCCTAGATGACATATATATAGAAAACGACAGTGCCGCTCTGCACGCAAAGCTTCTAAACGATTTTCAGGTTAAATTCTGCGAAACACATGAGGGCTGCGCCGACCTATTAACAATACCAACCGTTTTCAATGCGACGGATATATCTTGGGGCGGAGTATATTTACAATATGTTGAAGAGTTGGCAAAGCTGCTAAATCCCAAAGTGATGGTAATGTCAACGGGAAGCGCAGTTATTCCGGCGGCTATTACAAAAGAGGATATGAGTGCGGTCAATGCACCGTATAAGCGCAAGGCGGTAATCTGGTGGAACTATCCGGTAAACGACTATGCGACTGACAGTCTGTTTGTGGCTCCTGCAACAGGGCTGTCTGTCGACCTACCGGAAGAGATTTTAGGCCTTACAGCTAACCCGATGAATCAGGCTGAAGCGTCGCAAATACCTCTAGCCACTACCGCTGATTA
>JAISYX010000074.1 GCA_031269595.1 Oscillospiraceae bacterium | reverse complement strand
CACATAGGTCTGCCCCTACGTTTTTATAGGTTCTTAATTGCATATCGCCGCCCCGCTATAGCACTAATCGAGCCGTTTATCTCCAGCTCGGTAAGTGCGCACAGTGCGGCGGGAGCTTCCAGCCCCGCACGCTCAGCCAGCTCGTCTATGTGCACAGGCTCTGCTTCCATTACAGAATAGAGCTGCTTAGCCGTAGCTGAAAGGTGCTGCGGGGGAGAGGGCTTTAAACTCTCTTTAGCTTGGGGAGGGGTTTGGGGTGCAGACCTTTGCTTGACCTCAGGGGGCTGTATAGCAGGAGCCTGAGCAAACAGCGGCACCTCTGCACCTTTTAAATTAAGCTGCTCCGCATATTCTACAACATAATTAGATAGAATGTCAAGAGCACAAATTACAGGAGCTGCGCCGTCCCTTATTAAAGCGTTAACGCCAAACATGTATTGGCTGTCCGCATTGCCGGGCACGGCGTAAAGGTCACGACCCTGCTCGGCGGCCAGACGTGCCGTTATAAGCGAGCCGCTTTTAACACCTGCCTCGGCAACTATAACACCCAGAGAAAGCCCCGAGATTATCCTGTTGCGCTGTGGGAAGGTATGCTTTAAGGCCGGAGCAGAGGGCGGATATTCTGAAATAACAGCTCCCCGCTGCGAAATAACACGCCGCAAATCGGCATTGGACATGTTATAACGGTGGTTTATACCGCAGCCCAAAACGGCAATAGTTCTGCCGCCTGCCTCAATGCAGCCCTGATGTGCCGCTGTGTCAATGCCCTGAGCACAGCCGCTTACAATTACCGCACCTGCGCTGCTTAAACGCTGACTTAGCAGCGTTGCAACCTTGTAGCCGTGGTGTGTGGCTGTTCTTGTGCCAACCATGGCAAGGGTAAGCAGTGAATCCACAGGAGGCAGCTCGCCCCAGACATACAGCACGGCGGGAGGATTTTGTATCATTCTAAGCCTATAGGGGTATTCATTATTTTCGTAACTGATAACAGTATAACCCAGACGAGTGCATTCATCCAAAATTATGGCAGCAGAATCAAGCCCTGTAAGCTTAATGCGCTCCATTTCAGAAAAGGAGAAGCTGCCGTAGGTTTTATCCTCCTCACGGGTGAGCTTATAAAAGCCCTCGGCACTGCCGAATATATCAATAACGTCCCTTAGCTTCTCGCTCCCGTAGCCAAGAGCCTGTTGAAGCCAAATCCAATATATAACAGGGTTCAATATATTTCCACCAACCTTATTCATGGGGACTAATCAGCTCTTACCATTTCCCACATCAAAATAGCCGCAGAGGTTGCTGCGTTTAAGGATTCTGCATTTTCGCTCATTGGAATGTTAACACGCTCACCGCAGGCCGTTATGGCTTGCTCTGTAAGGCCATTGCCTTCGTTGCCCACACACATTACAACTCCCTTAAAAAAGCGGATTGCGCTTATTTTGGAGGCGTCGGAATCCGGAACGGCGGCCAGAGGCCGCAGACCTTCCTGCCTGAGCTTTTTAATGTATTTGGAGAAGTCAGGGACAATTACAATGGGCAAACGGAAAAGAGCCCCCATGCTGCCCCTTATAACCTTGGGGTTATAAATGTCGCAGCAATCGGATGAGAGGATAGCTGCATCAAGGCCAAGAGCCTCTGTTGTACGCAGAATATTACCCATGTTAGATGGGTCTTGTATATTCTCCAGCGCAATGTATCTGCCCGAGCCCGGGTTTTCAAGGAAGGAGGGGTGCTTTGTAGCTTCACACACGCAGAATATGCCCTGTGAGTTAACTGTATCGGCAAGCTTTTCGGCAAGCTCCTCGCTTACAAGGTAGGCATCCTTGGCGGCGGCTGAAAGGCTCTGTATAGCCTCGTGGTTCTTTTGGGCGGCGGGTTCGGTATAAAAGAGCTGTAGTATAGATATTTTGCTCTCAAGGGCGTCTGTGCACAGGCGCAAACCCTCTATAAAAAAGCTGCTTTGCTCGCTCCTCTCTTTGGAGCTGGTGCGCAGCTTGACTGCATTTTTAACAGCAGCATTATCCTTGCTGCTTATTTCAATTGACATCCTGAGCCTCCTATATTAATAAGTTAGGTGTGTACAAAGTGAGCAAAACGCTCGGGAAGCTTGTTCCCGAGCGCACTTATAGCTTTTTATAGGGCTGCTTTTGCCTTTTCAACCAAAGAAGCAAATGCATCTGCATCTGCAATTGCAATTTCTGAAAGGATTTTGCGGTTTAGGCTGATTTCGGCCTTTTTAAGCCCGTTAATAAATCTTGAATAGTTAATGCCGTTAGCCTGGCAGGCTGCCGAAATTCTTGTTATCCACAAGCGGCGGAAGTCACGCTTCTTTAAGCGGCGGCCTATATATGCATACTGGCCGGATTTCATAACGGCTTCTTTAGCCATTTTAAAGTGCTTACTCTTTGCGCCCCAATAACCCTTAGCCAGCTTTAATACTTTGTTTCTTCTTTTGCGCGTTGCCAGCGCACCTTTTACTCGTGCCATTCTATATTTACCTCCAAATTTTAGGTGAATTCTGTGTTATTTAGCCTTATTTTAAAGATTATTTATAAGGGATGAGCCTTTTAACCTGTGCCACATTGGTTTTATCGGCAACAGTGGTTTTTCTTAAGCCTCTTTTGCGCTTGGTATTTTTTTTGTTAAGTATGTGGGATTTGTTTGCATGGTATCTTATAACCTTGCCTGTCTTTGAAAGCTTAAAGCGTTTTTTTGCGCCGCTGTGCGTCTTGATTTTGGGCATGAGAAATATCCTCCTTAGAATGATAAAAATATTATTTTTGAGGTTCTAAACTTACTTTTGAGGCTTGGGCGCAAGGAACATGAGCATTTGTCTGCCCTCCAGCTTAGCCGGTTTTTCAATGCTTGCAAATTCAGTACAGGCCTCTGCAAACTGCCGCATAATTTCAAGTCCGTGCTCGGGATGTCCCATTTCACGGCCTCTAAAGCGGATAGAAGCCTTAACCTTATCGCCGCTCTTCAAAAACTTGGTTGCATGATTAAGCTTTGTTTCAAAATCATGTGTGTCAATGTTAAGTGAAAGTCGGATTTCTTTAATTTCAACAATATGCTGATTTTTTCTGGCTTCCTTTTCACGCTTTTGCTGCTCAAACTTAAACTTGCCATAGTCCATTATTTTGCACACAGGCGGTGTGGCCTGCGGCGCAATCTTGACTAAGTCAAGGTTTTGCGAAGCAGCTCTGTTTAGTGCCTCCGCAGAGGACATAATGCCCAGCTGGGAGCCGTCGGAGCCTATAATCCTTAATTCCTTATCACGGATTTCATCATTGATCTGCTGTTCCTTGTTTGCTATTGTAAAGCACCTCCAAAAATTCTAATAAACAAAAAGCACGGAGCGCATTACACCCGTGCAAATAAATTCCTGCCATTTTAAAAACAAGCTTTTATTAACACATAGGGCTAAGCCCGTAAGGTGAGAGCTGCGCATAGCTCTGCTTTATTGTCCCAATTATTATAAACCATGTCAGGCAAAATGTCAAGTGGTTTTTTTTAAGAAAAACTATTGAATTTTTTGCCGAATTAGACTATTATTATATTATCTATAATTATGAGAAAAAAACGCCCTGTTTTCGGTAGGCCGATAAAGCACATTAAAAAGAGAGGAAGGAATGTTTAAATGAAAAAGAAGCTTAACTTCTGGATTATCCTTATTGTAATAGTGATTGGGGGCATAGCCGGCACGGCCGTTTACCTCTCGCAGTGTAACTGGATAAACAACAAGCCCTATTATAAATATTCAAAAAACCTAAGGCTTTCTGGCCAGGAGCTTGAGAGCACAGATTTTTACAAGGGCTTTAATCAGCTTGAAAGCATTGATTTTGGTGTGACCAACTTAAGTGTTAAGCAGCTTGAGGCTCTTCAAGAGGAGCTGCCGGACTGCAAGCTGGAGTGGAAGACTGATATTAAGGGTGTTGTTGCTTCCAAGGCTGATACAAGCCTTGATTTAACTAACACAGAGGGATTAGATTTAAAGCTCTTAAAGGAAAAGCTGGAGTATCTGCCCTCGCTTAACAGTGTCGCTCTTAGTCAGGATACCCTTAAAGCGGAGGAGCTTGCGGTTCTTGTTGAAAGGTTCCCCAATATAAGCTTTAACACCGCCTTTGAGATAGGGGGCAGGGTTGAAAAGTCTGATGCTACCAATATTAAGGTTACAGGGAGTAAGTTTGATTTTAACACCTTTGTTGCTCAGGTGGTCTGTATGCCCAAGCTTAAAACAGCAGACCTCCTTAGTCAAAATGTATCTGACGCCGAAATGGAAAAGCTGGCTGAAAAGTACCCCGATGTGTTCTTTATTTGGAACTACACCATATACGGCAAAACCTTTGCAACCAATGCGGAGACGATTAATTTGGACAAGTCAGAAATAACAAATCTTGATGAATTTAAAAAATCTATCTCCTATTTTAAAAATTTGAAGCGTGCCGAAATGAATGATTGCGGACTTTCAAATGACCAAATGGGCGAGCTTGTGGAGATGTATCCTGAAACAAAGTTTGTGTGGACTATCAAATTTAGCCGCTACAGGGTAAAAACAGACGCCATAGCCTTTTCAACAGCGGTTACGCCTGGGGTTAATTCCCCCCACCTTAAGTTCAAGAATGTTGAAGGCCTTAAATACTGCACCGAAATGGAGGCCTTGGACTTAGGTCATAACGAGATTGAGGACATCTCCTTTATAGGCGGCATGAAGAACCTTAAAATCCTTATAGTTGCAGATAATAAGGTTAAGGATATATCTGTTTTGGCAAATTTAAAGGAGCTTGTATACATTGAGCTTTTCCTTAATGACATTGAGGATACAAGCGTGTTTAAGGAGCTGCCCAACCTTAAGGATTTAAACATCTGCCATAACAGCATTTTAGACCCTTCACCCCTATATGAGTGCAAGCAGCTTGAAAGGCTGTGGATTGCCCGTAACAGATTTTGGGATTCCAAAACCATAAATGCACTTAGAGCGGCTCTGCCCAACTGCAAATTCTCATTCTGGGAGTATCAGTCCACAGGCGAGGGCTGGCGCAGACATCCAAGATATTATTGGATGAGGGATTATTTTGGGCTGGGTTATATGTAAAAACTGTAGGGGCAGACATATGTGTCCGCCCTGATTACCGCAAAATTCCCGTCTTTGGGCAGACACATGGGTCTGCCCCTACGAACTAGTTATTAAAAAGGGGTGAACCGCTGCATGAAAACCGCAAAGTCAAAAGTCATAGTTACATTAAGCTTAATTGCTGTTGTTTTGATTACTGCGGCGGCGGTTTATCTTGCTAACAGCTGCTTTATAGGCGGTGTGCCCTATTGGAAGCACAGCAGCAAACTCAGCCTTAATGGCAAGAGTGCAACAACAGAGCAGCTTTTGCAGTTTGATAAGCTAAAAAGCCTTGATTTAGGCCAAACAATCCTTTCTCCCAAGGAGCTGGAGACCTTGCAAAAGGAGCTGCCCAACTGTGATATAAGCTGGAAGCTCAGGCTTTGCGGGCTTGAGCTAAGCAGTAAAGATACTGTTGTGAAGCTGGGCGAGGCAAAGGCTTTAAAGGTGGAAGATATAATTGAGAATCTGCCCTATTTGCCCGCTCTTGAGCTGATTGAGCCTCAGGGCAAGCTGGCGGATGAGGATATACTCAAGCTATTGAGAGCCAGCACAGGTGTGCAGGTTACGGCGGAGGAGCTTAGGCTCCTCTCTGCTGATGGAATTAAGCCGCTTATACCCCACGCATTAAGGGCCTTAAAGCGGTTGATTTAAGCGGAAGCAAGCCCAATTCCGGCGAGCTTGAGGCATTTGCAGATGAATTTACTGAGCTTCTTTTTATTTGGAATTACGATTTATTTGGCAAAAGCTATTCTACTGCAAGCGAAGAGATAAATCTGGATGATGTGCAAATTGGCGATATTTCAGGACTTACAGGCCTTAGGTACTTTAAAAAGCTAAAGCATGCCGAAATGAATAACTGCGGCATTCCGGACGAGGAAATGGGCAAGCTGCGTGAGCAGTTCGCTGCTGTTAAATTTGTGTGGACTGTTGAAATTGGAGTTTACAAGGTGCGCACAGATACCCTGCAGTTTAGTTCCGGCAAGCCTGCGTTTACCGTTGGGGATAAGAGCTATAGCTCATATATAGGCAATGCTGAGGCGGCTAAGCTTAAATACTGCACAGATTTAGAGGCTTTGGACTTAGGCCACAAGAAGATTAGCGACCTCTCCTTTCTCAGCTCCTTGACTAAGCTTAAAATATTAATTTTGGCTCATAATAGGGTTAGCGATATATCGGCAATTGAAAATTTAAAGGATTTAGAATATCTTGAGATATTCCTGAATGAAATTAAAGATGCAAGTGTGTTTGCAAAGCTGCCAAAGCTTAAGGATTTAAACCTCTGCCATAACTTTATTAAGGATATAAGCCCAATTTTGGAGTGCAAGCAGCTTGAGCGGCTCTGGATTTCTTACAACGAGCTTAGCGATGGTGAGAAGAGCCAAATAGCAGCGGCTCTGCCCAACTGTCAAATTGAATTTGATGAGGTGGATTCTGTGGGTGCAGGCTGGCGTAAGCACCCCAGATATTATTGGATGAGAGATTATTTTGGCTTGGAGTATATGAATCAATAGAAGGGTGTAGGTGAAAGGCTTGAAAAAGTTCTTTATAGCGTTGCTGGTTATAATATTAATAGGAGCGGCCGCAGTGGGGGCTTATTATTGCTACCCATTGCTCACGGGTGTGCTGGATAGCGCACCTGAGCCTGAGCCCGAAAAGCTTGTTCCTAATATATATACAGACACCCCTCCAATGGACGTGCCAACCGCTCTGCCCATAGATTTTAGCGGAGGTTCGCCTGCTAATATCTACAATCTTACAAAAACAAGCTATGAGGATGAGAGCATCAAAATTGACATTAAATACGAGAGCTACAACAATCAGCGTTGCTACTATGCCTATGTTGAAATAGCGCACCCCAGCCAATTGCGCACGGCATTTTCAGGGGGGAGCTATGACTCAAAGGTTAGGGAGACAGTCTCTCAAATGGCAAAGAGGCAGCAGGCTGTTCTTGCAATAAACTCAGATTTTTGCAACTACCGCAAGGATGGTATTATAATCCGTCAGGCTCAGCTTTACAGGAATAAGCCCAGCTACAGGGATGTGTTAATGATAGATGCAGACGGAGACTTTATTATAAAGAAGGAAAAGGAAGAGGGCTTTAATGCAGAAAAGTTCCATGATGAGCACATGATATTTAACTCCTTCTCCTTTGGGCCGGCTCTTATTATAGACGGAGTGCGGCAGAAGATACCCGGGTATTACGAGGAGGGTATAATCCACCAGCCCGCAGCAAGAGCTGCAATAGGTCAGCTGGGACATTTAAAATATCTTATTTTGCTGGTAGACGGTCAGCAGGATGATTACGACGGTCTCACGGTTTCTCAGGTTGCAGCACTTATGGAAAAAAAGGGCTGTACACAGGCCTATAATCTGGACGGAGGGCAGTCGGCGGTTATGCTGCTTAACAACAGGGTGATAAACAGCGTTGCCTTAGGCGGAGAAAAGCGTATGAGCGACTGCATATACTTTGCCAGCACAAGAAAAATAATAGAAAGAGACCGCCGATTTGAATAACAAAACAAGGAAGGAAGCAGGTGTATGTACCTGCTTGATATATGGTACTCAGTTTACAAAATAATATGAAAGAAAGAGCGCAGGCGCAGCAGATGCTTTTTACCTAATGTTTGGTGTGCGGGCTCTCTAACACATGGTGTTTATAATGAAGATTAACAATTTGCCCGAAATCCCTTTTGAGCTTAGTATGCACGGCCTGATTATTGCAATTGCCGTGCTTGCAGGGGTTATATTTGCCTCTATGCTTGGCAGAAGCATAGGCATGCACAAGGGCAGTGTGCGCAGCTATTCCATATTGGCAATTTTACTGGGGCTTGTGTTCTCAAGAGCTGCGTATTGTGCCCTGTTCTGGAATGAATTTGAAGCCGATATAACTAAGATAATCGCAGTTACAGACGGCGGATTCACCCTTTCGGGTGCGTTTTTGGGAGCATTTATTGCCGCCCTTATTTATTCAGCAGTAAGCAGAACAAGACTTTCAAAGCTTTTTAATGCGATAATTCCCGCTGCGGCCTTGGCTATTGCCATAGGCCGATTTAGCGCATTCTTTACTATGGAGGACTGCGGCGGCGTTATCGAAAATGCCAACTGGTGTATGTTCCCCTTGGGAATTTATGATTCCAATGAGGGCGTATGGCATTACGCCGTGTTTGCATATGAGGCTCTTGGCGCACTGGTGGCGGCTCTTGCAGGCTTTTTAACTGTTACCTTTAAAAGTGAGCTGAGATTTTCTCGTGGGGAAAATGCTGCGGCTATAACGCTTATGTTCTATGCAGTGCCCCAAATGATATTCGAGACCCTGCGCACAGATATAATCTGGCTGGGCTTTGTTAATCTTAATCAGGCGTTGGCGGCCGTGCTGGCTATAATAGGCTTTGTTGTGCTTAGCGTTGCATCTGTTAAGCATGTTAATTTTGGCTTTAGCCATGCTTTGCGCTGGCTTATGGGCTTGGGCTTGTTGGGGCTGGCGTTTAAATCTCAGTTTAGAGTTAGTGCAGAAAACGAGCTTACAAGCTACTTTATGCTTATTTTAACAATGGCGGCATTTCTGCTTGTGGGCTGCACACTCTCACTTAGCTTTTTAAACAGCAAGAATAAGCAAAAGCTTATGATATAAAATTTGTATTTTGCAAGGAGTTGTATACAACCTATGGTTTTTAGTTCTTTTGTCTTTATTGTGTTGTTTTTGCCTGTTGCGCTGATACTCTACTGCATAACTCCGCAAAGGTTTAAAAACATACTGCTGGTGGCTTTTAGCCTGATATTTTATGTATGGGGTTTAGCTGAGAATATCTGGCTGCTGCTGGGCTCTATTTTGTTTAACTATCTATTGGGCTTGCTGCTGGGGCATTTAAAGGATAAGGCCGAGCCAAAGCTTTCAAGGCTTATTTTAACCTTAGGAATAATTGCAAATCTGAGTGTGCTGTTCTATTATAAATATTTGCTGTTTGCGCTAAAGGGAGTAAATCTCGCCTTTCACAGTCATATCTCAATTGGTGCTATTGCGCTGCCTGTGGGCATCTCGTTCTTTACCTTTCAGGGCATAGCCTACTTGGTTGACATACATAAAGGACGTTTTGAAGCAGAGAAAAACCTTGTGGGAATCGCACTCTACATGTCCTTCTTCCCAAAGCTGGTTCAAGGGCCTATAATGAGGTATTCCGATATAAAAAGCCAGCTCACCGGCCGCAGGGTGACTCCTGAGCTGCTGGCCTCAGGCATTAACCGCTTTATAATAGGCCTGAGCAAAAAGGTGATAATAGCAGACATCCTCGGCCTTTCAGCCGACAAGATTTTTGGTGCTGTAAGCTTGGGTATGGATACTCCCACCGCATGGATAGGCATAATTTGCTACACCTTCCAAATCTATTTTGATTTTTCTGGCTATTCTGACATGGCCATAGGGCTTGGCCAGATGTTCGGCTTTAAAATAATTGAAAACTTTAACTACCCATATATCTCGCAATCTGCCACAGAGCTGTGGCGGCGTTGGCATATCTCACTTTCAACCTGGTTTAGAGAGTACCTGTACATACCCTTGGGCGGCAATCGCAAGCATGTGTATTTTAATATCTTTATTGTGTTCCTTGCAACGGGCATTTGGCACGGGGCAGATTTAACCTTTATTCTATGGGGTGCGCTGTATGGTGTGCTAATTGTTATAGAAAAGAGATTTTTACTTAAAAAAGCTTGGTATGAGAGGCTTCCGGCGGTGTTGAAGGGTGGCTTTACCTTTATCTCTGTTATGCTTCTATGGGTACTTTTTAGGGCAAACAGTATACGCATTGCGCTGGATTATTACAAGGCCTTGCTGGGAATAGGCATAAACACTGCAAAAATAGAAATTTTTTGGCAGTATTATATTGATAAGCGTTTGATATTTACCATAGTAATAGCAATTGCGGCCTCATTGCCTTATGCTAAGCTTAAAGAGCGCATTGCGTCAAGCCCAAGGCTGGCAACAGTTAAATCCGTTACGCTTAGTCTGCTGTTTGCTGTATGTGTAGTTTATATGATTAACAGCACATACAGCCCATTCATTTACTTTCAGTTTTAACAGAAGATTTAAAGCTTAAAACCAAAACACGAAAGGATGCAGAAAGCCCTGCAAAATAGTTGCAGGGGTTCTCTAACACATGGTGTTTCATATGAAAAAATACCTCAGCTGGCTTAGCATAGTTCCTTTTTTTGCTATTATACTCCTGCTTGCTGCGTTTTTTAACTTTAAAAGCAATCAGGCTTCAACTATAGATAACAGAAAGCTCACAGAGCTTCCGCAGCTTAAAGGGCTTAAGGCAGAGAAGGTTAATACCTTTACAGATAGTGTTACCGCCTACATAAGCGACAGAATAGGCTTTAGAAATGATATGATACATGCGTATACTGTTGGAAATGACAAACTCTTTGGAATAATGACACACCCAAACTACAGCTATGGCCGCAACGGCTATGTGTACCCGAGCATCAAGCCTAAAAGCTTGGATGATGATTTTTTGGATGCATTTGCAGTTTTTATCAAAAAGGCGCAGGATTATTGTGACGAAAGAGACATCCCCTTTGTCTTTGAGCTTGACCCAAGCAAGCTTACGGTTTATCCTGAGCATCTGCCTGCGGGCGTTGAAATTAAAAACGACAGAGGGGAGCTTTTAATAAAGAAGCTTGATGCTCTGGGCGCAAGAAGCTTTGATGCCGCACCTCTGCTAAAAGAAGCAAAAAAGGAAACACCTGTGTTTAGTGTTAAATATGATTCTGTTCATTGGAATGATACCGGTGCTTTTATTACTATATCCAAGCTCATGGAGGAGCTGGGCAAATATGACGGGCGAATACAGCCTCCTGATGTAAACGATTACAGCCTGATTCCTGAAAGGCACAAACAAATTGTTGAGGAATCTGACTTTCCCATAGATGAAACCGTAATAATGTATGTTCCCAAGGAAGAAACCGTTGCAGATTTGCCTGAAAAGATGGATTATGCCGAAGAGCTAGGAAGGTATACCTCACACACATATTTGGATTTTTCTGTGTCTAATAAAGAAGATGCACCTGTCATTCTCTGTTTTACAGGCAGTTATTTTAACAGAAAAGCCAAGTTTATTGCGCCTCAGTTTGCCAGAACCTACTTTATTCGTGCCTATGGCAATGTGGTTAATATGGAATATTATATCAATCTGTTTCACCCCGATATGGTTGTAATAGAAACTGCCGAGCACGCAACCACAACGGATTATTACCCTCAAGCCTTGCTTTTAAGCAAGAAATTTAACCCAAATTATAAGAGCCTTGCAGCTTTGCCTAAGGAGGAGTTTACCTCCCTTGATTTAAGCGGCATAAAAACCGAAAAGGGCAAGGCTGTTACACGGCTGGAAATCCCTATTAAGGCAGAGGATATTAGCTATGTCTATGGCTTGATTAACGGTTATTATCTTGATGCTAACATAAACGGCGAGGTGCTTGAGCTAACCATAGACCACAGCGATGTAAATGCAGACAGCAGCCTTGAGTTAATTTTGATTTCTAAGCAGGAAGATAAGCAGCAAAGTATCATTCTAAATATATAAGTAAGGATAAGTGAATGTTAGGGAACACTATACTAAACGGTATCTCCTCACCTGAGGATTTAAAAAAACTTAATAAAAAGGAGCTTAATCTCCTGTGTGAAGAGATACGCCATGAGCTTATTGAAACTATCGCTGCTAACGGGGGACATCTGGCCTCTAATTTGGGAGTGGTGGAGCTTACGGTTGCCCTGCACAGCGAGTTTAATTCGCCTCATGATAAGATAGTCTTTGACGTGGGACATCAATGCTATACCCATAAGCTCTTAACAGGCAGGAAGGAGCAGTTTAACACCCTGCGCAAGGAGGGCGGGCTCTCCGGCTTTCCCACTCCTGAGGAGAGCGAGCACGACCCCTTTACAGCAGGGCACAGCAGCACCTCAATATCTGTGGCCTGCGGCCTTGCCAAGGCTAAAACACTCAATCGGGAGGGCGGACATGTTATTGCTGTTATAGGCGACGGCGCACTCTCAGGAGGCCTTGCCTATGAGGGGCTCAATAATGCTGGCAGAAGCAAGGATAAGCTGATTGTGGTGTTAAATGATAACAAGATGTCCATTTCACGCAATGTTGGATCTATGTCCCGCTATCTTGCGCTTATACGCACAAAGGGCTCTTACCGGCGATTTAAAGGCAAGGTTAATTCCTTTGTTATACACATACCTTTTATAGGCCAAAGGCTTAGAAAATTTATATATGGCAGCAAGACTGCGCTAAAATCACTGCTTTACCGCAGCACTCTTTTTGAGGATATGGGCTTTGCCTATGTAGGGCCTGTAGACGGCCATAATTTAAACCATTTGAGTCAGGCCATAGAAGTAGCCAAGGAGTATAAAAAGCCCGTGCTGCTGCATGTGTGCACTGTTAAGGGCAAGGGCTACAGCCATGCCGAAAAGAACCCCCGCATATTTCACGGGGTTTCTGGCTTTGATGTGCTCACAGGTGATTCCCTCTCTTCAAACAAGGATTTTTCAGGTGTGCTGGGTGAGGAACTCTGCCGCCTTGCCAAGGAGGATAAGAGCATTTGCGCCATTACGGCCGCAATGAAGTCCGGCACAGGCTTAAGCCGCTTCTATCTTAACAACATAGACAGATTTTTTGATGTTGGCATAGCAGAGGAGCACGCCGTAACCTTTGCCTCCGGCTTGGCGGCAGGTGGCATGAAGCCTGTGTTTGCGGTGTATTCCAGCTTTTTGCAAAGGGGCTATGACCAGCTTGTGCACGATGTAGCCATACAAAACACCCACGTGGTGTTTGCCGTGGACAGAGCGGGCTTTGTGGGTGAGGACGGAGTTACGCATCAGGGCATGTTCGACGCAGCCTTTTTTAACACTATACCTAACATAAGGGTGTACAGTCCCTGCTATTTTGAGGAGCTTCGGCTCTATTTAAACAAGGCTCTTTATGAGCTTGAGGGCGCATGTGCAGTGAGATACCCCAGAGGCGCAGAGCTGCCTCTTGAAGATAATGAGTACATAGCCAATGCCAATAACTTCACACTTCTGCCCTGTGATAATGGGGAGAAATCCGCATTGCTTGTAACCTACGGCAGGTGCTTCTCACAAGCCCTTAAGGCACGCAGGCTGTTAAAGGAGAAGGGCGTAAACGCAGCCATTTTAAAGCTGGGCTGTATCAAGCCCATTGATGAAAGAGCTATACAGGCCGCTCTGGAATATGATAAGATCTACTTCTTTGAGGAGGGCACAGCCTCAGGCGGCATAGGCGAGAGGTTCTGCCTTCTGCTTGTGGAGGCCGGATATAAGGGCAGCTACAAGCTAACCGCCACCGAGGGCTTTATCCCCCACGCAAAGGTGCAGGCTCTTATGCACAGGTACAAGCTGGACGCCGAGGGCATGGCCGAGGTAATATATGAAGGATAAAAAAAGGCTGGATTTGGCTCTATTTGAGCAGGGCATGGCCGAGAGCAGGGAAAAGGCCAAGGCGTACATAATGTCCGGTATAGTTTATGTTAACGGCAATAAAGAGGAAAAGGCCGGTGCTCAGGTTAGCCCTGAGGATAGGCTTGAAATAAGGGGCAAAACCCTTGCGTATGTTAGCAGGGGCGGCCTAAAGCTGGAAAAGGCCATAGAGGCCTTTGAATTGAAGCTAAGCCAAAAAATCTGCATGGATGTGGGTGCTTCTACAGGGGGCTTTACCGACTGTATGCTGCAAGAGGGTGCGGCCAAGGTGTATGCCATTGACGTTGGCTATGGCCAGCTTGCCTGGAAGCTCCGCAGCGATTCCAGAGTGATTGTGCTGGAGCGCACAAATATCCGCTATGTCACGGCAGAGCAAGTGCCTGAGCCTGTTGAATTTTCAAGCGTGGATGTCTCGTTTATCTCTCTTGCTTTGGTTCTGCCAAAGGTGCAGGAGCTGCTCTGTGAGGGCGGTGAGGCGGTTTGTCTTATAAAGCCCCAGTTTGAAGCGGGCAGAGAAAAGGTTGGCAAAAAGGGCGTTGTGCGGGATATTTCAGTGCACACCGAGGTGCTGCAAAAAATACTCAGTCTTGCCGTGCAAGCAGGTTTTTCGGTTCTAGGGCTGGACTTTTCCCCTGTAAAAGGGCCGGAGGGTAACATAGAGTATCTAATCCACCTTAAAAAATCTACAGAGGCGGAAATCCTTATTGATATAAGCCCTGAGGAGCTTGCGCAAAAATCTCATATAGAATTGGATGACTGATACTAGTCCGCATTTAAAAAGCTTGTAAAGCTTTTTAACAAAAGGACTGCATGAGACGAGTTTTTCCGCAGAAAAACAAGCACTGCGCACGGTGCGTTCCGCAATAAAAATATACGCTTTTTTATTGCGGATTAGTATGAAAGCTTAAAAAAGAACTCAGAAAGGTCGCAGGAGGCGCTGCAAAATATGTTTGCAGGTTCTCTGACACGTGGTGTTAAAATGTCTGTTTTAAAAATACTTATAATTCCTAATTTTACAAAGGAAGATGCAGTTGCAAAAACCAATCAGGTGTGCTGTATGCTGTACAGCGCAGGCTGTGAGCTTTATATGCACAGCTATAAGGCAGAGAATATACTGCCCGGGCTGATTAACTGCGAGCCGGATTTAAACGCCCTGCTGGAGAAGTGCCATATAGTAATTGCCTTGGGGGGAGACGGTACTATCATACACAGCGCAAAGCTGGCTTCGGCGCACAAAAAGCCTGTTTTGGGTATAAATCTTGGCCGTTTAGGCTACACTGCGGCTATAGAATTTTCTGAAATAGATTTGCTTAAAAACCTATTAAACGGTGAGTTTGAAATAGAGAGGCGCATGATGCTCTGTGCCAGAGCTACACAGGGGGGCGAGGAGCGCAGCTTTTACGCCGTAAATGACATGGTGGTTCATGGTGAGCTAGCCCGCATTTTAGATTTTTCGGTAAGGCCTGAGGGGGGAATCCCTCTGCATTACAGGGCGGACGGCATGATAGCGGCCACTCCCACAGGCTCTACAGCCTATGCCCTTGCGGCGGGCGGGCCGGTTATAGACCCTTCCTTGCAAAGCATACTTATAACGCCTATCTGTGCCCACTCTCTTTTTGCAAGGCCTATTATATTTAATGAAAAATCTTTAATTGAAATAAGCGCAAACGGCATAATGCACCTTACAGCAGACGGTGAGGACTCCCTAACCTTGGAGGCAGGCCATAGCGTAATAATAGAAAAAAGCAGCGCAGACGCCCTGTTTATACGCATAAAAAACAGGTACTTTGCCGATATTCTAACCGAGAAATTCAAGGAAAGGACATAAAGAGAATGAAAACAAAAAGACATGCAAAAATCCTTGAGTTGGTTCAAAGCTGCAATATTAACACTCAGGAGGAATTACAGGCTCACCTTAAAAGATTTGGCTTTGAGGTAACTCAGGCCACTGTCTCACGTGATATTAAGGAGCTGCGCCTTGTTAAAATTTTAAATGATGACGGCAATTATAGATATGCTGTTACTCAGGATAAGGGCACAGACATTTCCTCTAAATTTTACTCCCTGTTTGCAGACGCTGTGCTTAATGTGGATTATGCCGTTAACATGGTGGTGCTAAAATGTCATATAGGCATGGCACAGGCTGTGTGCGCCTCTATTGACGCCATACATTGGCAGGGCATAGTTGGCACTCTGGCAGGGGACGATACAATATTTATAGTTGCAAGGAATGAGGATTCAGCATTAAATCTGACAGCAGATTTTAAGGCAATTCTTCATAGAAGGTGATTAGGTGCTCTCACAGATATATATAGAAAACATAGCTGTTATAGAAAAGTCAGATATACGCTTCCCCACAGGCTTTGTGGCTCTTACAGGCGAAACAGGTGCGGGTAAATCTATATTGATAGACGCAATTAACGCCGTTTTAGGCGAGCGTATCTCAAAGGACATAATAAGGGCGGGGGCAGACTCTGCCTTTGTAAGTGCGGTTTTTGAGGATGTCCCTCAGATAACCGTAAATGCCCTTAAAGCCTTTGATATTGCGCCTGAGGAGGACGGCACGCTCCTAATTCAAAGGGGCATAGTACGTGACGGCAGAAGCAATATCAAGCTTAACGGCAAGCCAGCAACCATCTCAATTTTGCGTGAGGTGGGGCGCACGCTTATCAATATGCACGGACAGCATGAAAATCAGGCACTGCTGCACGTTGAAAATCACCTGCATTATTTGGATAAGCTTGCCGATAAGGGCGATTTGCTTGAAGAATACGGGGCTTGCTACGGGGATTTTCGCAAAAAGGAGCAGGAGCTGGCCAAGTTAAAGCTAAATGAGGAAGAAAAGCAGCGGCGCATAGATGTTTTGGAATATCAGGTAAATGAGATAAGCAGTGCAAGCTTAAGAGAGGGCGAGGCCGCAGAGCTTGGCCAAAGGAGGGAATATCTTGCCAATGCGGAGCTGATAGGCAGCTGCTTGCAGCTTTCAAGGCTTAGTCTTTACGGCGACGAGGATACAACAGGTGCGCTTGCTTTGCTGCATATGGCACTGGATAAGCTTGGCGAGGCGGCAGGTGCATACAGCGAGTTAAACGCTCTAAATGAGCGTTTTAGCGAGCTGGTTTACGGTGTAGAGGATGTCTCTGAGGAGCTTAGGAGCAGCGCAGAGCTTGCCGATTACTCCCCTCAGGAGCTTGACAGCATAGAGCAAAGGCTGGATTTAATCTCAAAAATTGTGAAGAAGTACGGCGGCAGCGAGCAGGCCGCCTTGGAATATCTTGTAAAGGCAGAGGAGGAGCTTGAAGGCCTGCAAAATGCAGAAGCTCAGGCCGAAAAGCTGCAAGCAGAGCTGGCAGCTCTGCTCTCGACCTGTGAGGAGAGGGCGGTGCAGCTCTCTCAGGTGCGCAGGGAGGCTGTTAAAATATTTGCGGGCAGGGTGCGCAGCGAGCTAACCTTTTTGGATATGCCAAACGTCCGCTTGGCGGTTTCATTCCGCAGAACAGAGCTTACGGCAAAGGGCTGGGATGCCGTGGAGTTCCTCATCTCGGCCAACCCCGGGGAAGAGCCAAAATCCATTGCCAAAATAGCCTCAGGCGGCGAACTCTCCCGCATAATGCTTGCAATCAAAAATGTTTTGGCTGAAAAGGATGAGATTGCAACTCTGATTTTTGATGAGGTTGATGCGGGCATAAGCGGCCGTGCGGCCTTCAAGGTGGGCAAAAAGCTCAGCGAGGTCTCACGCTCACGGCAGGTAATTTGTGTAACACACCTTGCGCAAATCGCAGCACAGGCAGACTCTCAGCTTTTAATTGAAAAGCATGTGGAGGAGGGCCGCACCTACACAGAGGTCAAGCCCCTTGAGGGGGAGGCCAGAGAGCGGGAAATAGCAAGGATTATAGGCGGCGATATGATAACAGAGGCCACTCTAACCAGTGCACGGGAAATGCTTGTCAGAACATAATTAAAGGAGGGCTTGGCATGTCTAAAAGCAAAAAAGCAGGGGGGATTGTATTTGTCAGCGTGTTTGCACTTTTTTCACTCCTCTGCATTCTGTATGTATTCGGGGTGCTGTTCCCTGCGCATAAGCAGGAGGTGCAGAGCTATACTCTGGGTGAATACGGCGATTCATACACAGGCACTATGCTCTCAGGCAATTTTACAGGTCAGGGCAGCATAGCCTTTAGTAACGGAGACAGCTATAGCGGTGGCTTTAAAAACAACTATTTTAACGGCGAGGGGCAGTTTAAATCCTTTGAGGGCTGGAGCTTTAAGGGCGAATTTGCCATGGGCGAAATAATCAAAGGCGTATTCACAGAGGCTAACGGAGGCACCTACAGCTTTGAAAAGGACAAAACTCCTCAATATAAGTCCGCTGAAAAGTGGGAGTACTCAGGCGAGAGCAACGAGAGAGGCCAGCAGGGCAGCGGAGTTTTTATCTATGCAGACGGCTCACGTTATGAGGGCGGCTTTGAAAAGGGCGTTGCTTCCGGCCAAGGCGAATACAGAGATGCCGAGGGCTGGGTGTACACGGGCGAATTTAAAGAGGGGTACTTCCATGGCAAGGGCACAATACGCTATGCCAACGGAGATGTTATTAATGGAAATTGGGAAAAAGGCAAGCTTAAATCAAGCTAAAAGCCAACTAAAATCAAAATTTATGAAAAATTTTTCTAATTTTAATAAAAAGGCCTTTATTTTTTTCGCATTATATGGTAAAATATACTCATAGTCAAAACTCCTCAAAAACCACTTGACTATAAATCTAAACAAAGGAGCTGTGTGGCAATGAATATTACAATTACAAGCCGAAAGGTCAACCTGAGGGATTCCTTCAAAGAGAGAGTGGAGCACAAGCTGGCAAAGTTTAACAAATTCTTTGGCGAGGATACTGACGCAAGCGTTACAGTCAGCCTTGAAAGGAACAGGCAAACCGTGGAGGTTACTATTAAGCACGGAGGCTACATTTACCGCTCTGAGCACACAGATTTTGAGATGGAAACAGCCCTGGACAGAGTTGTAGAAAATCTCTCCCGTCAAATACGCAAGAACAAAACCCGCATTGAAAAGAAGCTTAAATCAGCCGATTTTTCTGCATTAGTATCTGAATCCACTGAGGAGGATACAGAGGAGACCAGCTTTAACGTAGTGCGCTCTAAGCATTTTGCAGTTAAGCCCATGGATGTTGAAGAGGCCATTTTGCAAATGAATCTTCTCGGCCACCAATTTTATATGTTCCGCAACATCAAAAATAACGATGTAAGCGTTGTATACCGCCGTAATGACGGCGATTACGGCCTGCTAGAGGCAGACGAAGAATAGTAGAGAATAAAAAGCTTAAAAAAGGCCGCATGTTCTAAGATGCGGCCTTGTTTTTGGAGTGATAGTACTCTTTACCAATACTAAGTCTAAATCAAAAGTTCGGCATAGAAGAAACAGACGGCAAAGGTATAATAAAGCGACTTACCGCATTGCTTCTTAAACGCCAAAGCGTTTAAGGGATGGGCAGGGGATGCAAGGGGGGCGCAATGAGTGTGGGAGCGACGACTTTGCGCCCCCCTTGCCCGCATCTTTGCGGTGTCATCCAAATCTCTGATTTGGCTAATGACACCCATGCACAGTTGCCCCAAATTTTAATTTGGTCGGCAA